>JBNKGN010000126.1:0-8594 GCA_050289845.1 Crocinitomicaceae bacterium
CTTGCAGATTTAGCAATACTTTTTGTCCTGTCAAGGAATAGGTGGCTTCAAATTTGGAACCCATGCGCATTTTGAGTTGTTTGTCAAAGGCAACTTCAGGATTGACATCCACGGCTTCTACGAAATTCTTCACAATCGTAGGCGGGTGATTATGATAGAGTAAACTGGACATTCCGTCAAATCCAATCGTTCCGAACAATTGTTCGTGATAAAGGCTGCCGTCGTCTTTTCGGAAAACAGTATGTCGCTTATGAGGAAAGTTCCCCATTTTATGATAAAAGGGCATAGAAATAATGTTTTAAAATGTGTGTAAAATCAATTGAAATACGATCAACGAGTAGACACGTATCACTCTGGATTACGCTTGATCAGGAAATTCAAATGCAATTTTAAATTCGTCCACATTGGAATAAAATTAGCCAATATGACAAAATTAGCGAAAGTACACAGGGAAAAAATGACAATCGTCATGTATACGGAATTCGATCATTTTTTGGTTTCGCTAGGAAATTTGTCAAATAATAATTCTATTTGTTTCGAGAAATCGAGCTATGACAGAAAAGATAATAATCATCGGCGCTGGTGGACAAATCGGCACCGAGTTGGTACTCGCACTTCGAGCGATGAAGGGGACCGAAAATGTAATTGCGGCCGACTTGCGTGAAGTTTGTCCCGAAGCGATCAATGATGGCCCTTATGTACAGATGGACGTGATGAATCGAGAAGCTGTAAGAGCGTACATTATTGAGAATCAAATCAACCAGGTGTATTTGCTCGCGGCACTTTTAAGTGCAACAGCTGAAAAGAATCCCGATTTTGCCTGGCGTTTGAACATGGAGGGGTTGTTTACGATTCTTGATCTTGCGAAAGAGGGACATCTCAAAAAAATATTTTGGCCAAGTTCCATTGCCGTTTTCGGACCAACTACCCCAAAAACAAATACACCGCAACGAACTGTGATGGAGCCTTCTACAGTTTACGGAATTTCCAAACAGGCTGGAGAACGCTGGTGCGAGTACTATCACAACAAGTTCGGAGTCGATGTTAGAAGTATTCGCTACCCAGGATTGATTTCTTACACGAGTTTGCCAGGAGGAGGTACAACAGATTACGCTGTTGATATCTTCTATCGCGCAAAACTCAAAGGGAGCTTCACAAGCTTCTTAAGCGCCGATACAGCATTGCCAATGATGTACATGGAAGACGCGATCCGCGCGACAATCGAGTTGATGGAAGCTCCGTCGGAAAACGTAAAAATTCGTTCGTCGTACAATTTGGGAGGAATAAGTTTCACACCTGCAGAATTAGCAAAAGCCATTCAGGTCCAAATGCCCGAGTTTACTATTGACTATGCACCTGATTTTCGACAGGAAATTGCCGATAGTTGGCCCGGATCTATTGACGATACCGCCGCTAGGGAAGATTGGGGCTGGAAAGAACAATACGATCTTTCGCGATTGGTTGCTATCATGCTAGAAAATGTGAATGTCGCCCTGCTAAAAGCATGAAGTCGCTGGCTATCAGCGAGGTGATTAGATGGTACGCATAGTATTCATCGAAGAAAAGAGGCTGTTTAGCGAAAAGTTGTACTATTTTTTTGTGTGTGGGCACTGTATTTGTATATTCGTTCTTAGAACTAGAACTGAGATACTCCAGAACGATTAACATAATTACGAAATGGCTAAAAAAGCAGTACTACTATTTTTCGTCTTTATCGGAATGTTCGCGTTACCTGTACTCGCAGGTGGTGATCAAGGAGGGGACCTAAACGTTACCGACACAAACGGTAGAAGACAAGGCAAATGGATTTTCTTCGGAAAGGATAGACCTGAATCAGGATATCCATCTGAAGGCAAAGTTGAGGAGGGTGAATACAAAGACGATAGAAAAGAAGGTATTTGGATCAAGTACCACGCAGATGGTGTAACACCTTCACTGAAGGGGGAGTATCATAATAATCGCCCAGATGGCGCTTATGAAAAGATTTATCCAGATGGAACCGTGAAAGAACGCGGAAATTTTAGTCATGGAAAGCATTCTGGTAGCCTCGAACGCTACTATCCGAACGGAGTATTGAAATTCAAAGGGAATTACAATAAAGATGGTATGGAAGAAGGTCAGATTGTTTATTACTATGCGAATGGTCAAGAGGAATTTGTCTACAACTCAGTAGGTGGCATTCCAACGGGGACAGCAACCCGTTACTATGAAAATGGTGATGTGAAAGAGGTAATTACCTTCGGAGCCGACGGAACACCGATCAAAAAAGAATTCAAAGAACCAGTAAATCCAATTCAACCAGTTGCCAACCCTGAGCAATCAAGAGAGAAAGCTCCTTCGATTGGACAACCGAGAACGAAAGGAACGCCATTCAAACCAAATGGATACAACAAAGTGTTCAATGAAAACGACGAAATCTGGCAGGACGGAGATTTCCGCAACGGATCGCTTTGGAATGGAAAAGTGTACGAATACGACGAAGATGGAATTTTGTTGAAAGTACGCATCTTCAAAAATGGATTCTATAATTCAGACGGACAACTTTAACGGTTAAGTATAAAATTAAAAGCCCCGACACCCCGATATCTATCGTGAGTCGGGGCTTTTTTTATGCGCATTAACTATATTTGTGTAGAACCAACAAGCGATTAATGGCAAATCAAAAAAGCGCGAAGAAAATTAGTATTCCTGATTTCACGCAATCACCTCGCATCGATAAAGTGGGCGTTGAAGAGCGCGTTGCAAGATTCCAAAAAAGAAGTATTAAGAACGAAGCGAAAAAACAAGGGTTGAGAATGGCATTGAACATGATCGATCTGACGACATTGGAAGGAAAGGATACGCCTGGAAAAGTACGTCAAATGTGTTTTAAAGCGGCGCATGTTCATGATGCATTCCCAGGGTTACCAACCGTTGCAGCTGTTTGTGTATACCCTTCAATGGTGGCAACAGCAAAAAAGGCAGTTGAGGGGACGGGGATTAAAGTCGCTTCTGTTTCAACGGCATTTCCAAGTGGACAAGCGCCTATGGAAGTTAAATTACTGGATACAAAATTTGCGGTAGACCAGGGAGCCGATGAAATTGATATGGTCATTTCACGTGGGAAGTTTTTGAGTGGAGAGTACAATTTCGTATTCGATGAAATTGCAGCAATCAAAGAAGCTTGTGGGAAAGCACGCCTCAAAGTGATTTTGGAAACGGGAGAATTGGTCACACTGGACAATGTGCGCCGAGCAAGTGATATTGCTATGTATGCAGGAGCTGATTTTATTAAAACCTCTACAGGGAAAATTCAACCTGCTGCGACCATGCAAGTAACGTATACAATGCTCGAAGCAATTCGTGATTTTAAATTAAAAACGGGAATTCAAGTAGGAATGAAACCCGCTGGAGGAATTTCGAATGCGAAGTTGGCCTTACACAATTTGGTGATGGTCAATGAAGTTTTGGGAGGAGAATGGTTGACCAACGAGTGGTTCCGTTTCGGGGCAAGTAGTCTTGCAAACGATGTATTAATGCAAATAATGAAAGCGGAAACAGGGGTATACCAATCTTCCGATTACTTTTCAATAGATTGATTTATGGCGAAGAAAAACACAAATAAAGTAATCTGGGAATACGATCCTGCTCCTGAAAGTACAGGGCATATTGGATTGAAAGCATCTTACGATCATTTTATCGACGGTAAATGGGTGAAACCTTCATCCGGAAAATATTTCGATACGATCAATCCTGCAACCAAGGAAAAACTCGCGAGTGTTGCTTATGGGAACGACGAAGATGTTAATAAAGCCGTTAAAGCCGCTCGAAAAGCCTATGAAACGGTTTGGTCGAAAATGCCTGGTTCGGAAAGAGCGAAATATATTTATCGCATCGCGCGGTTGATGCAGGAAAGAGCACGTGAGTTTTCGGTGATCGAAACGCTTGATGCTGGAAAGGTAATTACAGAATCGAGAGACGTTGACATTCCTCTCGCTTGCAATCACTTCTTTTATTACGCAGGTTGGGCGGACAAGTTGGAATACGCTTTTCCAAATAGAAAGTTTGAAGCTTTAGGCGTTGCGGGACAAATTATTCCCTGGAATTTTCCGCTTTTAATGGCAGTCTGGAAGATTGCGCCTGCGTTAGCCACAGGAAATACGGTGGTTTTAAAACCTGCAGAAACAACACCGCTTACAGCACTGAAACTCGCTGAGATTATTGAGGAGTCTGGATTGCCTGCGGGAGTCGTAAATATTGTTACGGGCTACGGTGATACAGGTGCAGCTATTGTCAATCACGAAGATGTGGATAAAATCGCATTTACCGGATCTACGGCAGTTGGAAAAATCATTCAAAAAGCCATTGCGGGAACACACAAGAAAGCTACGTTAGAATTGGGAGGAAAATCTGCCAATATTATATTAGACGATGCACCTCTCGATCAAGCAGTGGATGGGATCATCAATGGAATTTTCTTCAATCAAGGGCACGTCTGCTGTGCCGGTTCGCGCCTGTTTGTACAGGAGAATGTAGCGGAGCAAGTGATCGAAAAATTGAAGCATCGAATGAGCTCGCTAATTGTTGGTGATCCATTGGACAAGAATACGGATATTGGCGCCATTAATTCGAAAGAACAATTGGATGTCATCAATTCATACTTAAAAATAGGTAAGGAAGAAGGCGCAACAATGTACCAGCCCGATTGCAAATTACCATCAAGTGGCTATTATTGCCGACCAACCTTATTCACTGATGTGGCGCAATCGAGTCGGATTGTTCAGGAAGAAATATTTGGACCTGTATTGACCATTCAAACGTTCCGCACGGTGGATGAAGTAATTCAAAAAGCGAACAATACGCCGTATGGTTTGGCGGCGGGTATTTGGACAGACAAAGGTTCTCGAATCTTCAATTTGACCACCAAACTTAAGGCGGGAGTCGTTTGGGCGAATACCTACAATAAATTCGATCCAACGTCTCCATTTGGAGGGTACAAAGAAAGTGGATTTGGTCGCGAAGGAGGAATTCACGGGTTGGAATCATACGTTAAACTTTATTGAAATGGCGCGATTGGAAATTTTAAAAACATACAAAATCTATATTGGTGGCGCTTTTCCTCGAACGGAATCGGGTCGCTATTACACCCCAGTGAATGCGAAAGGCGAGAAGCTTGGTAACATTTGTTTGTCTTCAAGAAAGGATGTGCGTAATGCGGTGGTTGCTGCACGAAAAGCATTTGGAGGTTGGTCCGAACGGGCTGCGTTTAATCGTGGGCAAATTCTCTACCGTATCGGCGAGATGTTGGAGGGAAGAAAAGCACAATTCGTAGCAGAGTTGATGCAACAAGAGGCTACGAAAGCCAATGCGGAAAAGGAGGTAGAACTCACCATTGATCGAATGATTTACTATGCGGGTTGGTGTGACAAATTCACGCAGGTATCAGGGGCTATAAATCCCGTTGCTTCTTCGCATTTTAATTTTTCGGTGCACGAACCAATGGGAGTTGTTGGAATTTTGGCGGATCAAGCGACGTCGCTAATAGGACTCGTTTCGCAAATTGCGCCTGTGATTGCTTCTGGAAATACATGCGTAGTCATTGCTTCAGAGAATACGCCCTTGTGCGCTGTGACGTTTGCAGAGGTTCTTCATTCTTCTGATGTGCCTGGCGGCGTTGTGAATATTCTCACGGGAGCGCCGAAAGAACTGATCAAACCTTTGGCAACGCACATGGATGTGAATGCGCTTGTTTCTGCAGGGGCAGATCCTGAACTAGCGAAATCCATTGCCTTGGATAGTGTTGATAATTTGAAACGCGTTCGAAATTACGATCAAAATTGGATGATCGCCGACGCACAGGGGATGCATTATATTACAGATCTTACAGAAGTGAAAACGACCTGGCACCCCATTGAAAATATTGGTGGCGCGACATCATCCTATTGATCTTACATTCGTTTATAAACGAAGAAAGTCGCTCCGAAAAGAGCGACTTTTTTTTAGCAACTGTGTAGTAGGCTGCTTATTGTAATGTGAAGATAATCGGAAGGCGACATCGGGTGCGAACACGTCTCCCGTCCAATTCACCAGGCGTCCAGTTCGGCATATTTCGAATAACACGTTTCGCTTCTCTGTCCAAATCTTTTGACACACTTTTTACCACTTCCACATTCGTGATTTTACCATCCGCTTCTACAACGAATGATAAGTAAACCCTTCCTTGCTCTTCAATGTCAATAGAAGTTTCAGGATATTCTACGTTGCTCGCGATCCATAGTTGCATTTCAGCCGCTCCTCCTGGGAATTCAGCTTCGACGTCTGGATAGTCAACGGGCTCGGGAATCACTATTGGGCGCGTTGGTGTAATGGTGATTACGGGCGGTGTTGGCGGCGTAACAACCGAAATTGGTGGTGTGATTGAAGGTGGTTCGATTACCATTCGTTGTTGCGGCGGTGCAACATAAGCGGTTTGCGGAGTTTCATCCGGCACGTCTACTTTCTGTTCTTGTACGTACACAATTTCATTGCTTGAAAAACCATGAGATTCGAGAAGTTGCTCTTCAACGGGGGTGGTGTACGAGAAGGACGCTAGAAGCAATCCACCTGTGAATAAAAATCCTGCGAAAGCCAATGGCATTCTGAGATTTTCTGCGCTAATCGCGCGATTTTTTTTCGTTTCCATAACGTTCTTTTTTTAGGTTAATACTGTTGAACACGATTGTAATACAAAGAGTATACCAAAAAAGAAAAGCCCGATCTGCGGGGCAAATCGGGCTTAAAAATAGTGTTATGTATAATTTACTCGAGTGTAAATACAATCGGTAAACGACAGCGCGTTCTCACTTTCTTTCCGCCTGCTTCTCCTGGTTTCCACTTCGGCATATTTCGTACGACACGTTTTGCTTCACGGTCCAAATCTGTAGAAACACCTTTTTCCACTTTGATTCCACTAATTGAGCCGTCAGTTTCTACAACGAAAGACAGATACACTTTTCCTTGCTCTTCCATGTCAATAGAAGTTTCAGGATATTCTACGTTACTTGCGATCCATCGTTGCAATTCAGCCGCTCCTCCTGGGAATTCAGCTTCAACGTCTGGGAAGTCAATAATTTCTGCTTTTGGTTTTGGTTTCTCCACAACGTCGATTTTAGGTGGTTGTGGTGGCGTTACCGCAGCTTTTGGTTTTTCTTCTTTATTTTCTTCTACTTTAATTTCTGCAGTTGGAGGAGGCGTTGCAACTACTGTTTGCTCTTCTTCCTGTTGTTCCACCTCTTTCACTTGCTCTACAACAGCAATCGTGGAGTTATCTCCAGAAGAACCATTGTCAGAAAGTTGTTCTTCGTAAATTGGTTGTTCAAAGGTAAAAGATGCAAGTACGACACCGCTAATGAACAGAGCACCGATCAAGGTTACAGGCCATTTCAAACGCTCGTTGTCTACAGACTCATTCTTTTTAGCTTCCATTGTGTGTGAATTTTGTTTGTGTAAATATAGGAATTATTGAATCAAAATGTATACCAAAAAATCAATAACATTGACGGTATAAGAGTCGAAACGACATAAATCCAAAACCAGCTCCTAAAATGTCGAATAAAATATTCCATCCTAAGATACCAAGTCGCACGTGTTGATGATAGGCAATTGCTTCCGATAGAACGATATTTAGTAGGACCAACGACAGCACGATAACAAAGGCGCGACGACGCAATACCTCGTACTTCAACTGTTTTTTGAATCCAGCCAAAAATAGATGTGATAACCCGACAAAGAGCACTGCCTGAATAAGTGAACGCGCAGGAATCCCACCAGCCATTCGATAAAGCGGCTCTACTACAGGTGTCGAGAATAATAACCACATCGCTACGCACCAAACGATGCCTGGCAATAAATAGCGAACGATCAAAATGGAGAATTACTTGATCAAATCGGCGTAAGCTTCAGCGGATAGAAGTCCGTCCAATTCAGAAGCATCAGAGATTTGAACTTTCACCATCCATCCTTCACCGTAAGGATCTGAGTTTACCGTTTCAGGCGAAGACTCCAACGAATCGTTAAATTCTGTGATTTCTCCAGAAACTGGCATGAATAGATCTGAAACCGTTTTTACAGCTTCGATCGATCCGAAAACTTCTTCTTGATCCAAAGTTTCTCCTTCTGTTTCAATTTCAACGAATACGATATCGCCCAATTCTTTTTGTGCAAAATCAGTAATTCCAATAACGGCTACGTCGCCTTCTACACGTACCCATTCGTGGTCTTTTGTGTACTTTAAATCTTGAGGAATATTCATTTCAATGTTTATTTGACGGCAAATGTAAAATTTTTCCGCTCCATTTAATCATTCTTTGAATACGAAGTTCTGAACATTGATTCTGATCTTTTTAACTAATTTTGAAACTTATGATAAATCAGGATCACATAAAGGAATTTAAGAGTCGCATTGACGCGATGGGAGACTACTTGAGAATCAGTGAGAAACGAATGCAGTTGAGCGAGGAAGAATTGAAATCGCAAGATCCTGATTTCTGGAACGACCCGAAAAAAGCAGAGGCACAAATGAAAATTATTCGGGGATTGAAATCCTGGGTAGGGGAATTTGATCATGTTGTCGATGT
>JBNKGN010000127.1:0-8575 GCA_050289845.1 Crocinitomicaceae bacterium
TCCCTGACCGATATTTACATCCCTGTGAGTAAATTCATTGTATCCCCTTATGTATTTCACGTGGATTCCTTACCAGAACTCGTTCCAGATGCACGAGAGGTCGCTGCGATTCTTCCATTTCAACTGCACACGATTACCGCACCAGACGTAATACGCACGACGGATATGAAATTCGATAATGGGTTCACCCAAAAAAATGTCCCTTACTTCGCCATTAACGACCAGGTTGTTTGGGGCGCAACCGCCATGATATTGTCAGAGTTCCGTGCTATCTTGCACCGCCTCTAGAAACGCACGCGGGCGAATCCAAACGCTGTAGAAATACTGTTCGAACCATTTAAGAAGAAGGTCAGCGCATCTCTAGAAGCAATTCCAAATTCGTACGTTCCTCCTCCGAGAATGAAGTTGATTCCTACGGGAATGTTGTTGGCGTAGATTCCACCACCGTAATAACCCGCAGTTAATGCTACCCATTTAACCGGTCGTACCTCCGTTCCAAAAGAATATACCGCATTCGCTAAACTTCCAGGATTGTCTTTATTGAAAGGCGCTACGATGTCAATTCCGAAACTTACTTTTTTCCACAAGTCGATACTCGCTCCAAGACGGAAATTCGAAGCATTCGCCACGGTAAACTTCTCTTCTCCTTCCAAAGAAAGAATACTTCCATCGGATAGCAATTGTTCCATTGAATTGGTGATATTGGTGTTCGCGAGTCCTTGAAGTGACATTGATCCAACGAGAGAATCACGCACTTTGTACACATTTCTTGTATAAGTAACAGCTCCAATATTATTCACGGCAGCACTCACTTTCAGGAAATTCATGATTTTAACGCTTGCCGAAAGGTCGATTCCGTATCCCATTCCTACCGGTTTTGGGATTGCTCCGCCCGCTGTAAAAGTAGATGGATTGAAATTCGCTACTGCACCATAGTCAATATCATAGCTCGGGGAAACGGCAGAATACATGTAAACCCCAGATTCGTCGGATTGTAAATCCATCATCGCCATTGACTGGATAAAACGCCCTCCGATTCCTCCGTAAACGGCAAAAGTTGAGTCATCTCCGAACAATTTTCGTCCGTAGCCAAGATTGTAATGACGGTTCCAGGTAAATTTAATTTTTGAGCCGTTTGTGATATCGCTCAACAACAGCGGGTTTGTAATTGTTCCGTTAATTACTGCAGCCAAAGTGTCCTCGCTCAAATTCCCCGTATTTTGAATCACAGAGGTATCTGTACCAAAAACGACTGTGAATTCATTGAAATAATCTGACAATCTTCCTTCGAAAATAAGGCTGCTCGTTTGTTCATTCAATTTCGAATACCAATTGTAATGCTCACCGATGTTAAATGCGATACCTCCCAATTTCTCATTGTAATAGGAAAATCCCAACCAGTTGTAACTCGCGTCGATCGCAATTCCTGATTCGATATAATCTTGTGCATATTGTTTCTGCGTATCCCAGGCAGCAGGATCTTGATCGTCTCCCTTAATATCGTTCCGAATGGCTTTGTACAATTGTTTCAAGCGATCTGAGTTTAAGGAATCTGAATACATTCCCAAGTTAAATTCGGACATTCCGGTCGTTACACGTTTTCCGTATTCGTTCCCCCAACCCAAAGCAGATGAATTGATTCCCAGTGTATGGTAATCTGTCACATACGTCGTAGCGACACCCCGACCAACAGCCGTGTATGAAATACCTTGCGTTTGAGCAAACCCAGTAAAGGTTGAAACGAAAATTAGTGAAGTAAGTAGAAGAGCTCTCATAGATTTCGAAAATAATTTCTCTAAATGTACAAGAAAAGTCTAAAAACAAAAAGAGGAACAAGTTTTATTGAAACTTCTTCCTCTTCCTGCTAAACCATGCTAAAACTATAAAACCCCAAAAACGATTAAAAGATATTTATTCGTCTTTGTTAGAACAAATGTATAAAGTAAGAACGGAACAACAATGAATTAATTGCTAAATAAATGTTAAAAAATTATTTAGGGAGCCAATCCGACATCCAAACACATCATTACCAGGAATCCGCCAATAAAACCAAGCACAGCGACGTCGGTAAATTTGTCTCGTTGCGTTTCAGGAATCACCTCTTCGACGACGACATAAATCATAGCCCCAGCAGCAAATGCAAGTGCAAACGGTAAAATAGGTTCCATGTAAATCACTGCAACGGCCCCCAAAACACCAAAAATCGGTTCAACGATCGCTGAAAGTTGTCCGTACCAGAAACTTTTTCTTCTACTGATTCCCTGGCGACGTAAGGGCATCGCAACGGCAAATCCTTCCGGAAAATTTTGAATACCAATACCAATTGCCAAAGTAACCGCTCCGGCAATTGTTGCACCATCAATTCCCAAACTGGCCGCACCGAACAGCACACCGACAGCCAATCCCTCGGGAATATTGTGCAAGGTAATCGCAAGCACCAACAAGGTTGTTCTATGCCATTGTGTTTTTACCCCTTCCTTTTCCTCTTCTTTGAAATTAATATGCAAATGGGGCATAATTTTATCGAGTCCGAACAAAAACAAAGCCCCCAGTAAAAAACCCACAGCTGCAGGCATCCATTTCATGGAAGGATACATTCTTTCGGACATTTCGATCGCGGGAGCAAGTAACGACCAAAAACTAGCGGCGACCATCACTCCACCAGTAAAACCGAGCATAGCGTCGAGCACTCCACGGTTCAATGTTTTAAAGAAAAAGACCAAACCTGCTCCAGCTGCTGTCAACAACCATGTAAAAAGTGTCGCATAAAGAGCAGCAAGAACGGGATCGATTTCAGAAAAATACGCAATTATAGAATCCCAGGCAGTCATTTATTTTAGTGTTCAAATAAAATTGTTAGACAAATCTAAGTAAAATTTCAATTCGCAGGACGGCTTCTTTCATCTTATCAATACGTTAAATCTTCAAATGACTTCCATCCACTTGAGTAAAACGTTATCTTTGCGCCAAAATTTAGATCAAATTCAATTAAGAAAATGGCAACGAACAGAACATTCACAATGCTAAAACCTGACTCTGTAGAGAGCGGGAACATCGGAAACATCCTTCAAATGATTACGGATGCGGGATTCACCATCAAAGCGATGAAATTTACCCAATTGTCGGAAGAGCAAGCAAAGAAATTTTACGAAGTACACGCTGAGCGTCCGTTTTACGGGGAATTGGTAGAATATATGACTTCTGGTCCTATCGTTGCAGCCATCTTGGAAAAAGACAATGCGGTTGCTGACTTCCGTGCATTGATTGGTGCTACTGATCCTGCTGAAGCTGCTGAAGGAACTATTCGTGCGAAATACGCTGAGTCGAAAGGACGAAATGCGGTTCACGGATCAGATTCAGATGAAAATGCTGAAATCGAAGGAAAATTCCACTTCGCTGCGAACGAGATTTTCTAAGAAGAACCGAATACATAATTGGTAGGAAGCCCTGACATTGTAGAAATGTTGGGGCTTTTTGTTATTGGTGGTTGGAGGATTGCCCGACAGTGTGATCCAGTTACACCTCTACTACTCGAACAGCAACCAAAAAGAGTTGGACATCGGTAACTGCTTTCGTATGTTCTTCATTTATCGTATTGCTTCCAAAACGAAGCACTCATATTCATTTTTTGACGGTGGGTTGCTTCGCTTCCATCAAACTTCTTTCCTTTTCCGAGTGCCTTGAGATAGGAATTGTACCACGCCTTCCATCCATCAGCATCCAACACCTCTTTCCCAGCAAGATTTCTCCAGTAATCTTCCAGATCGTGAATCAACACCAAATGTTCACCTGTCGCATCCACGCGCGTAAACATGCGCTTTTCCGTCACGATATCAATACCCTTTTCTTCAAGAGACAAAGACGCAATGGCATAGGATTTACTTGGTGTGAAGTGGACCCAATGAAAATCAATTTCAGGTGCTGGGTACAAAAAATAAACAATCCCCGAAGAATCAGTCACCGTCAAATATTCTCCGAAGTTGGGTGAATCTGGGTCATAATCTAATAACGGTACATCACTCTGATATTCGTCGTATTCCAAAGAATCAAAATCGGCGCGAAGTTCCTCAAGAAAATCATACCGATCAAAGAGTGATTCACCGTACCAAAAATCAAACGGAAAACGGTTCGGATCGTCGTAAAGTGCGTAGTAGGGTTCCTCTCTTGGGTCCGCGGCCAACATGCACTGAGGTAAGACTTCCATCCCCGTCCAAAGTGAGAACAAGCTAGACATCGGAAAGAAATCGAGATCGAGGTAATAATCATCCGAATTAATTTTTGACGAATCCTCCAGTTGACGCCAATAACTCTTTTCGGCGGACGATTTTGATTCGGTTACGTCTTGCGGCAAGATTTCCGTAAAAAACTGAAATCCATTCAGATTTAAAATTTCATTTCCTTCGAATTGAACCACAGGCACATATTCCCGCGCATATTTCTTACTTAACGTCACACGCGTAATGCGACCCAACAACGGTTCTTTCCCTTCCTCATATTCCAATACCATACGAGTAATCCCTTTCAAATCCACAAAAACGGTATCTCTTGGCGGATAGACGAACGAAAGATCTCCAGTTTCCGGATCTTCTTCAATCAAATAATCTCCGTATCCCGGCGATTGTCGGTCATTATTAACTACTGGATCGGCGCTCTGAGGACCAACATACGGAATAAGTTCAGCACGTTGCTCCTTCGTTAATTGCTCTAGATCCGTAGGCTGTATGCCCGTTTTGTCGAAATAGCTGAGATAATTGTAATTCCATAATAACACACTCACAAAACTACGTGGATCATCATAGTCAAAAATATCCATGGTCTTTTCACTAGAATCGATCACAAGAAAATTTTGAGATGATGCCAGAGATGAAATTGTCAAGAGGATTGCTAAAAGTAAATTCTTCATTTCTTAGGGTTGGTTATTTCAATAATACAAATTTCCATTTTTGTAACAGGGAGGACACACGCTTTTCCTTCGAAATGTTTACTTTTGAGTTCAAACAACAATCCATGAAAAATTATACTTCGACAGTCGCACAAAGACTGATGAAATACGTTCAGATAGATACAACTGCGGATCCAAACTCCACTTCTTTCCCCTCCTCTGAGATTCAAAAAAATCTCGGGCGTGAATTGGTAACTGAATTGAAAGCGTTGGGGATCAATGACGCCGAAATGGACGACTGGGGCTACGTTTTCGCAACAATTCCAAACAATACAGACAATCCAAATTTACCGACAATTTGTTTTTGCTCTCACATGGACACAGCGCCAGATTGTAGTGGCACGAATGTGAAACCAATTCTTCACAAAAATTACGACGGATCACCAATCACACTTCCAGATGATCCAACGCAAATTATTACTACAGAACGGCATCGTTATTTATCAGAAAAAATTGGCGACGATATTATCACTGCAAGTGGATTGACATTGCTAGGTGCTGACGATAAAGCAGGTATTGCCATTGTCATGGATTTTGCGCAGTACATCATGGAAAACCCAGATATTCCACATCCATCCATTCGAATCTTGTTTACTCCAGATGAAGAAGTGGGACGCGGTGTCGATCATTTAGACATGGAAAAACTGAATGCGGATTTCGGTTATACCTTGGACGGCGGCGTTTTGGGATCGTTGGAAGACGAGAGTTTTTCTGCTGACGGAGTAAAAATTACCGTTAACGGTGTCGCAGCACACCCAGGATATGCGAAAAACAAAATGGTGAATGCCTTGAAGGTGGTTTCAGAATTTGTTGCTTCTTTGCCCAAAGATTCATGGTCTCCAGAAACAACCTCTGGACGTGAAGGTTTCGTACATCCACACACCATATCAGGCGGTATGGAATCGGCTTCTGTTTCCTTTATTATTCGCGATCACATTACTGCTAAATTAGCGGAATACGAAACGCGCCTGGAAGATCTATTGAAAGCAACCCTGGGAAACTATCCGAATTTGAAATATTCTTTTGAAGTGACGGAACAATACCGCAACATGAAGGAAATCATCAAAGATGTGCCTTTCGTAACGGATTATGCCATCGAGGCAATGGAAAGTGCGGGTGTCACGCCACTTCCTGCAATTATTCGCGGTGGAACGGATGGTTCACGCCTTTCGTTTATGGGGATGCCCTGTCCGAATATCTTCACAGGTGAAATGGCCATTCACTCGCGCCACGAATATGTGAGCGTGCAAGACATGGAAAAAGCCACAAAAACTTTGGTTGAACTCGTTCAAATCTGGTCGAAACACCGTTAATGGATCACCTTCAGATCATAAAGCAAATTGAAGCGAAGCAATTCGAAAAAATCTACTTTCTGCACGGAGAGGAGGCCTACTATATTGATGCCATCACCAATGCAATTCTAGCAAATGCGCTGGAAGAACACGAACGTGATTTCAATCAATCCATCCTCTATGGAAAGGACACTGATGCACTTTCGTTAATTTCCGATGCAAAAGGCTATCCCATGATGGCCGAGCGACGCGTAGTTGTTTTGAAAGAAGCCCAAGATTTTAAGGGAATGGAAGATCTGGCACCGTATTTTGAAGCACCGTCCGATCAAACGATTTTTGTTATCAATCACAAATACAAAAATTACGATTCCCGCAAAAAATCCATCAAAGCCGCCGCAAAAAACGGTTTGGTCTTTAAATCCGACAAAGTTCCCGAGTACAAATTGTCCGATTGGATCGCAAGTTTCGTAAAGACAAAAGGCTTTGGTATTACGCCAAAAGCAGCGATGTTGTTGGCAGAATTCCTCGGAAACGATTTGAGCAAAATCATTAACGAGTTGGACAAACTTGCCATTTTGGTGGAAGCGGGAACCACAATCAATGAAATTCACATCGAAGAAAATATCGGGATTTCAAAAGATTACAATGTTTTTGAATTGACCAACGCCGTTTCGGTTCGAGACGTAAGTAAAGCACTTAAAATCGTAGATTATTTTGCGCACAATCCAAAATCAACATCGATCATTGTTGTGATTTCCAATTTGTTCAATCATTATTCGCGTTTGATGAAAATCCATTTTTTGGAAAATAAATCTAAAGAAGCGGTAGCAGGTGCCTTGCGAGTTCATCCCTTCGTTGCCACACAAATGATTGCTTCCTCCAAAATCTACAATCCCAAAAAAATTGCTGCGAACATTGCTATTTTACATGAATTCGATTTGAAATCGAAAGGGATCAATAACAGTTCTTTTTCGGAAGGCGAATTAATGAAAGAAATGATTTTTAGATTGATGCACTGATGCGCTTATTCTACGACGCCGACATAGCACCTGACGCGAGCTCCCATACTTTGAGTGAAGACGAATCCAAACACGTGATTCGCGTGTTGCGTTTAACTGAAGGAGATACGATTGGAATTCTCGACGGCAAAGGACGCACGTTTCATTGCGATATTTCTCATGCGCACCCGAAAAAATGCCAACTGAACGTACGAACGATAACGTTGGAGACGCCTGACGCTGCAACCATTCACATCGCAGTGGCACCAACAAAACAGATGGAACGCATCGAATGGTTTGTCGAAAAAGCGGTCGAAATTGGCGTAACAAAAATCACCCTACTCGATTGTAAGAATGGCGAACGTGCCCGAATTAAAACGGATCGACTCGTTAAAAAAGCCGTCTCCGCAATGAAACAATCGCACCGCACTTATTTGCCCGAGATTGAAGATTTAACAAGTTTTCAAACATTTATCGAAACCTATCCAAACGGTTTGATTGCCCATTGTTACGAGAGCGAAAAATCGACTTTTGAAAATGCCTTTCGAGCAACAGACTGTCCCATATTAATTGGTCCTGAAGGTGATTTTACCGAAAATGAGGTGAAAAAGGCATTGGAAAAAGGCTACAAAACAATTACCTTAGGAAAAAATCGTTTGAGAACAGAGACCGCTGCGTTGTATTCATGCATGCGGGCAAAAATACATTTGGAATCATGAAAACGCTATTGGTTACTTTTTGCTTGCTTTTGGTGCAGGGCATTTCTTTTGGACAGGAAAGTTATCAATTGGCTGTGCTCAAGTATGGTGGTGGTGGCGATTACTACGCAAATCCGACTGCTTTACCCAATCTTATCACCTTTTGCAATCAAACTCTGGGAATGTCGGTCTCCAAAGAAACACCGTACGTGGAAGTTGGTAGCCCCGACTTATTCTTGTATCCTTACGTGCACATGACGGGACATGGGAACGTTGTTTTTTCCACTGCTGAAGCTGAAAATTTGCGCACGTACCTTGAAGGAGGTGGATTTTTACACATCGATGATAATTACGGGATGGATGAATTCATCCGTGTAGAATTGAAAAAAGTATTTCCTGACCACGAATTGGTAGAATTGCCTTTCAACCACGAGATTTTTCATCAAAAATTTGACTTCAATGGATTGCCAAAAATCCACGAGCACGACGGCGAGCGACCACAAGCTTTTGGAATCATCATTGACGGACGTCTGGTTTGCTTGTATACGCATGAAACAGATCTTAGCGATGGCTGGGAAAACAGAGAAGTTCACAATGACCCTGAAAATAAACGGCAGCAAGCCCTGCAAATGGGTGCGAATATTT
>JBNKGN010000128.1:0-8572 GCA_050289845.1 Crocinitomicaceae bacterium
GGAAATCAATTCGAAACCGGAGGAACTCGATGAAATTGAACGCAAAATCCTCCAATTGGAAATTGAGCGCGAAGCTATCAAGCGCGAAAACGACACAGAAAAACTGAACGGTATAGAGCGTGATTTGGCCGAATTGAGCGAACAACGCGACGCCTTAAAAGCCCGTTGGGAATCCGAGCATAACGTTGTTGACAATATTCAAGTTTTGAAAGAACAAATTGAACATTTCAAATTGGAAGCGGATCAAGCCGAACGTGCAGGAGATTTTGGTAAAGTAGCCGAATTGCGCTATGGTCGTATTCAAGAAGCTGAAAAAGAACTCGAAGATGCGAAACAGCAACTTCTTGAAATGCAATCCACCTCTAAATTGATCAAGGAAGAAGTCGATCCAGAAGAAATTGCTGAAGTCGTTTCTAAATGGACAGGAATTCCAGTCAACAAAATGATCGAAAGCGAAAAGGATAAGTTGCTCAAACTGGAAGAAGTTTTGTCGAAACGCGTTGTTGGGCAAGAAGAAGCCATTGAAGCGGTAGCAGATGCTGTGCGTCGTTCACGTGCGGGATTGCAAGACGACAAACGTCCAATTGGCTCTTTTATATTCCTCGGAACAACAGGCGTTGGAAAGACAGAACTTGCGAAATCCTTGGCGGACTATCTTTTCAACGATGAAAACGCCATGACGCGCATCGATATGAGTGAATACCAGGAAAAACACTCGGTAAGTCGCCTGGTCGGAGCGCCTCCAGGTTATGTTGGATACGATGAAGGCGGTCAATTGACAGAAGCAGTTCGAAGACGCCCCTACTCGATAATTCTTTTGGATGAAATCGAAAAAGCGCATCCAGACGTGTTCAACGTACTTTTACAAGTGCTGGACGACGGACGTCTGACTGACAACAAAGGAAGAACGGTGAATTTCAAAAACACGATCATCATTATGACGTCGAATTTGGGATCACACCTCATTCATGAGCGTTTCGATGGCATCAAAGAAAGTGAAATCGATCGTGCGGCGGCACTCGCAAAACAGGATGTTACAGAATTGTTACGACAAACGATTCGTCCTGAGTTCTTGAACCGAATTGATGAAACGATTCTCTTCTTGCCGCTTACAGAGAAAGATATCAAGGGAATCGTCCGAATTCAATTGGACGGTCTGATTCGCAAAGTGCGCGAGCAAGGAATAACGCTCATCATCAAAGAAGACGCTGTGAACTGGATCGCCGAAGCGGGATTTGATCCCTTCTTTGGAGCACGACCTATCAAACGCGTGATTCAGAAGAAAATCATGAACGAACTGTCGAAAGCCTTGCTGGCAAACAAGATCGACCGTTCTCAAAATGTAGTGATGGACATTTTCGACGATCATATCGTTTTTCGTAAGCCCATCAATACAGAAGAAGAAATTGCCATAGTTTAACTAGATAGAGGGGCGATCCTACGATCGCCTCTTTGTTTTTCGTATTTTTGAATCATGCAATCCTACACCTGGTTCAAACATTCGATTTCATTCATCGCACTGGCTTTTTTGCTAACGGGAATTTTTACGATCAATGGAATTGACATTCGCGAAGAACAGTTCGTGAACGCACTACTACAAGGCAGTTATCACCTGTGTATTGCTTTGGTTTTGATTGCATTCCGCATATCCCTTATCGGAAGTTCAAACATTAAATGGACGGCCTTTGGACTAACGATCGTACTGTTGACACTCCTTTCGATCATGCATTTTTCCATTAGTACCGTGCCCAGTTTGTGGGATTTCACATTGACTTTCTTTGCGCTTTTGGTTACAGAATCAATCATCTCCCAGATGCCACATAAGAACAGATTCACCTATATCATCAAAGCACTCGTATTGCTAAGTTTGGGCTGTCTTGTGATCGGACTGGCATTTAAGATTTCATCTGCGGTATATTACGCAGCACTTTATTGGCTATTGACACTTACCTCAATGGGCATTCTCGTACACTTTTTCCTTCCAAAGAAAACTATTCAGTAATAAAGGTTCCGAAGCCGTGCAAGCGTTTGGTCCAATAATCACTTTTGGTGATATCGGTGATGATTATTCCCTGACTGGAACTTGAGTGAATCATGGTCAATGGTTGCCCTTTGTCGGAAATCACGATCCCTACATGCGAAACGCCAGAACCATTGTCAAAAAAGACAAGATCGCCTTTTTGAACGTTTTTCTCTTTCACCTTCACTGCCGCATCAAACTGATCGACAGCTCTTCGTGGCAATTCCTTTCCATTTTGACTCATTACGTAACTTGTAAATCCACTGCAATCAAATCCCTCCGGTGAACTTCCGGCCCAAACATAAGGCGTACCCAAATGTTTCTTCGCAGTTATCACGATTTCATCACGGTAATCGGGATTGGCAATCACGGTCGTGTCAGGATCCTCCGCAGTAGATCCTTGCGGCATACTGTCCAAAACATCCATCCCTTCAAACAAGACATCAATTATTTCTTGTACCGACTCAAACTTTTCAATTTTCCCCAGGCGCTTCAAATCTGCCGCCCAGGTCACCAAATCGTTTTTTACCCACGTCAATTCGTATTTATGAGAGGCGAATAGTTTTTTTGCATCTTCGTCTTGTCTAATTTCTAGAAAAAGTTCCTTCGCATCTTCAAGTACGTGTGGATGACGCAATGACCAATATTCGTTTTGACTCAATTGCATCATACTCAAACTTTTGTAGTACTTCGGCAATAAGGAGAAATCGTACTCTGGATTGTCTAAAAGACGGTTGGATTTTCGGTAGACGCGTTTGTAATGTCCCTGATCAAAATACATCTCCAATTTATCAAAATCGGGATTTTGCGCTTTCGCCTGGAAATTCATTCCAACAAGCACACAGAGCATCAAAACTATTTTATTCCACTTCATCAATGCCGAAATAACGAATAATTCACCAGTAAATTTGCGTGCATCCCGAAATTCATTCCACAATTCACTGTTCATTTTCAACCACTCATCCTATTAACATAATTTAAGTCTTCTTTTTGGTACCATTTCGATTTCAAATGCGTTATATTAGTGTTGGTTCTTAAAACCGATCTTTAAATTATATACATGAAATATATTGCATTCACGGCACTCGCCTTCGTGTCCGCCTTTTCGTTTGGACAAATCGATAAAGAAAAAATTTCCACGACTCAAAAATTTGACGAGGTTCTCACTTACGTTAACAAAATGTATGTGGACGAAGTAGATCAAGACGCGTTGACAGATGCCGCTATTGTTGCGCTTCTCGAGAAACTAGACCCCCACTCTACCTTTATCTCTAAGGAAGAGGTGGAAGAAGCCAATCAACGCATCAATGGAAATTTTGTTGGGATTGGTATTCGATTTCAAATCTTGAAAGATACTTTGATGGTCGTTTCGACAATTCCTGGAGGTCCTTCGGAAAAATTAGGATTGCTTGCCGGGGACAAAATTGTGAAAATTGAAAATGAAACGGTAGCAGGTGTCGGTCTAAAAAACAGTGATGTCCGCGACAAACTTATGGGGGATCGTGGAACGAAAGTGAAAGTGGAAATTCACCGCAAAAAATCGAACAAACCGTTAGATTTTATTATTACCCGTGATATAATTCCTATGAATTCTGTGGATGCTGCCTACATGGTGACGGACAAAACGGGATACATCAAATTAAACTCGTTTTCGAGAACCTCATTGGACGAAGTACAAGATGGGATCAAAAAATTGAAAGCGGAAGGCATGGAGAACTTGATTTTCGACCTTCAAGGCAATGGTGGTGGATTGTTATATACGGCAAAATACCTCGCAGATGAATTTCTTTCAGAAGACAAATTGATTGTTTATTCCGAAGGACGCGCACAACCAAGAACAGATTTGAATGCAGGATTGAAAGGGCTTTGGGAAACAGGAAACTTAGTATTGCTCACGGATGAATATTCTGCTTCTGCAAGTGAAATTCTCTCAGGAGCCATTCAGGATTGGGATCGTGGAATGATTGTGGGTCGCAGAACTTTTGGAAAAGGATTGGTACAACGCCCAATCGACTTAACTGATGGATCGCAATTGCGTTTGACGATTGCACGTTACTATACACCAAGTGGACGATTCATTCAGAAATCTTACGAAGACAAAGACGCTTATCGCAACGACCTTCTTGAGCGTTACGACGGTGGAGAGTTCATTCACGAAGATTCGATCAAATTCGTTGATTCTTTAATGTATGAAACCTTAATCAGCAAGCGTAAAGTATACGGTGGCGGTGGTATTATGCCAGATGTATTCGTACCATTAGACACAACGGAAGTAACCGATTATTTTACAGCTTTGGTGCGCTCTGGAAATTTAAATGCCTTTGCATTGGAATACGTGGATAAAAACCGTGATGCCTTGTTGGAAAAATACAGTGCATTCAATACGTTTAAGACAGATTTTGAATTGGATAAAAAATTCATGGATGAATTCTTCGAATATGTGGAAAAAGAGCGTGAAGATGATGAAGACCTTGCGTTCAACGAGGAAGAATACAAAACGAGCGAGCGCCTTTTGAAACTTCGACTGAAAGCGACCTTAGCACAAGATCTTTGGGGATACTCAGAATTCTACCAAATCTATAACGAAACAAATGAAATTTTGCAGAAAGCGATTGAAGTGATTGAGTCAGACGCTTACAATCTTGAAGCGAAAAACTAAGACATTTTTTATATTTGAAAGAAAAAACAAAATCATGAAAAAGATTTTAATTCCGTTAGGCGTAGTTGCGATATTGGTTTCTTGTAGCGAGAACAACGAATTAGGGGCGAAGGCACAAACAGGAAAAGTAAGCTCGACGGTGGATGCCAGCGAGGAATTGCCTGAAAAACTTCGCAAGGAAATAGCGGAAGAACAAAAAAGAATTGAAGCAGAAGAGAAAGAAATTGAAGCAACATTAACGACGTTGAAATTTGACAAACTCGTTCACGACTTCGGTAAGGTAAAAGCAGACACAGATGTTCTTACGACTTTTGTTGTTACGAATACTGGCGACAAACCACTCATAATTGATGATGTTTCGGCAAGTTGTGGTTGTACGATGCCTAAAAAACCAGAAGCTCCGATTGCTCCAGGTGAAAGCGACGTAATTGAAGTAAAATTCCACTCGAAACCAGGACAGCTAAATCAAATCACCAAATCGGTGACAGTGACGGCGAATACAAAAGAAAAAGCACACGTGGTTGAAATTAAAGCGTTCGTGGTCGAATAAATGAATTCAACCAATTATTGGTAAAGAGACTCTTGGAGTCTCTTTTTTTTTGATTGAATTTGGCAACATGATCGATTAAAACATCCAATCCTGTTTCAAGCGAGCGATTGAATTGATCAACTATTTGTCCTTTAAAATGGAGTAAAAACGACTCTAAACATCAATAAGAACAAACATCTTCAGTCATTCGTGCTATTGATGCTTAATCTGAGAAACACCTTTTAATTTCGCTCAAGTTCGATCTCTTGAAAAAACAGATGAAACAGGAACTGATTGCGTCAAGGAGGATTCGTTCAATACAACAGAATACAACGCTACGACCTCACTATTTTCTCAAATTTGTAGCGACATTCACTGCATCCGAAGCACTTCGGAAAACCGCCAATCAACGTACAATATCACTATTTTCAGGCTTCTAAACGAGATGATAGGTCTTTTCAAACAATCAAATCCGTCTTAGCCAGCAACAGTTCCTTCTGGATTCTTGCGTGACTTATACCATAAGTACGTCATTGCTGCAACAAAGAGTAAAAGTAAAATAGACGAAATCATGGCCAATGTTTTTCCAAACACGGCTTTCTCGTTCTCATAAACAAACTCTACTTTGTGTTTTCCTCCGTTAATTTCCAGCCCACGTAGAATATAGTTCACATTGAGAATATCAACCTCTTTTCCGTCGATCAAGGCTTTCCATCCGATAGGATAGTAAATCTCAGAGAAGACAATAAGTTGTTTTCCATTCGCATCTACGTCATATTTGATATGGTTTGGTGCAAATGAAGTCATATTTATCTTCGCTTCTCCTGTATACGTTTTTTGCGACAATTTTTTCGCGTCACTTGCCAAAAGAACAGCCTCGGTTGCTGGATCGAAACTTTCAATACCAGTAAGTTCAACATACGGATTGAAAGAATTCAAGGTATCCTGTTCCACTGCTATTGGCAAAACCAAATTGTTTTGTCCCTTGCGATCTCGAACAAATAAAACGTGATCTCCCTTTTCAATATTTGTCGAAGTATAAATCTGCAAGGAATCTCCAGTTGGTAACAAGTACTTTAAATTTTCTCGTCCCGTCACTTTTGGATTTTCCATTTGAACATCATTGACAAAGATCTTCCCATCTCCCATGTTAGTCAACTTGATAATAGGGCCGAGTGCGTTGATTACATCGTCTGGAGTAGCACCGATTTTCACTTGTTTAACAGCCCAGGCATCCCCGAGATTTTCAAGATTTGGTGCAGCACCTTCACCAGTTAGCTCATACTTAATGTTCAGCATGTTTTTAACCGCTCGGTTGTTGTAGCGCAAATGAAAATCGAACAAATTTTGCGTTTTCTCCAATTTTGCTCCATGGTATCCTCCAATAGACTTATGTAAGTAAGACGCTTCAGAACTACCCCAGGCACCTCCCCAACCGTTCGATCTCAAATCGGCAACGCGATAATTTGTTACTGCATCTAAAGCTCGGAAACGGTACAAATCGACAATACGTTGTTTAATATCGCCTTCGTAACCTCTTTCATCCGCTACTTTTTCGCCGTACTTCCCTCCTTCTTCTACCACTTTTCGCAACTTTTCGTCGCCCAGCAATTCCATTTCCATGATTTGCTCATCTGCTTTCGTAGCTGCAATTGGAAAGGCTTTTTCCTCTTTATCCATCCAATGCAGGTATTCGCCGTCGGGACCTTCATCTACCCCCAAATAATTGCGATTCACCGGTATTAAATCGATTAAAACAAGTGCCGCTAAACCACCGACAATCGCCAGTGAAGAAACAGATGTAAAGAAAAACAAAGCACACAATCCAATCGCGAAAAGCGACAACAAAATGGTGCGATTCATCGATTTATTGTACAATTCCTTCCGTACTTTTTTAATACCAGAATGAGCTTCATAAATAGGCGCCATCTGTGTCTCTACAACCTTAGAAACCTGCATGGCATTGTTCTTATCAATACCAAACTCAGCTTCCTTCGCCGGGGTTAAATCGGCAATTTGTCTTCGTATATTTTCTTCCGTTTGTTCCAAATAGTTACGATCTCTCTCTCCAGTGTAATCACCTCCATTTGCAAGTCGTAACCCTACCAGGAATACGAAAAACACTCCAGAAGCAATGAGAAATTTTTTCTTGTCCGCTTTGATTGATTCGCGGTTCTCGTACAACTGTTGCAACGAAAGCATAGCCATCAACGGCAAACACAATTCGACTATCACAAGAATAATAGTCACCGTTCTAAACTTGTTGTACATCGGAATATTGTTCACGAAAAACTCGGTTAAGCCCATAAAGTTTTTCCCCCAAGAGAGCATCACCATAAGCACTGTAACGCCAAACAACACCCAAACAATGCGATTCTTCACAAAAACCAATGCAAGCAATGCCAAGAAAACGACCACAATCCCCATGTATGGAGGTCCTGAAGTACTCGTTTGATCTCCCCAATACAAATAGAATTGATGTTGTGAGAAATTATACTCTTCTCCCTCCAATTCTAATTCTTCTGGAAGGTCCGAAAATTGCGAATACTCTACTGGAAACGAGTGTGAACCCTGTGCATAAGGCGAAAACAAGGTCATTGTTTCGTGTTTTCCAAGACTCCAGTTGGTAATGTATCCAATATCCAATCCATCGGAAACTTCAACCTTCTTCCCGTCAGGACGTATGGTTAAATCGCTCTTTCCACGAGTCGTAAGCGATGCATAATCACTCGTTGTTGCGATAGAACTGTAATTAATGGAAATCGCAATCGCGTAGGCAGCAAAAAGACCTCCTGTTGCAATTAGAAACTTTTTTAGCTCCTTGGATTGAATCGCTACAACCAAATAATAAATACCTAAGGCAAGTAGCAAAAAGCCAAGATAATACGTTACCTGAAGGTGATTTGCTCCGATTTGGAACGACATAAAAATCACCGAAAATACAGCGCCGAGACGCCAATCTCTGCGGTAAGCATAGATAAATGCCCCGACGACGGCTGGCATGAATCCAACGGCC
The DNA here is from genome assembly GCA_050289845.1 of Crocinitomicaceae bacterium. GTDB lineage: Bacteria > Bacteroidota > Bacteroidia > Flavobacteriales_D > Crocinitomicaceae > UBA4466. The sequence goes on from JBNKGN010000128.1 coordinate 8,225, forward strand.
ATCGCTTTCGTATTATGTCCTGCTTGCAAGATGATCACTTCATACGTCGCAAAAGAAAATGCGAGTGCTCCCAGAATTCCAATAATAGGTTTGATTCGCAGCGCCATCGCTAAAAAGTAGAAACAAAGCGCATGAATAAAGAACGCACCGAATGGAATCGGGAAATTCCGCGAATACCAATCGGTAATTCGTTTCATCATATTTCCTTCTGAATAGCCTGTAATTTGAACAGTAGGCATTCCTCCAAACATCGAATTGGTCCAATGTGGTTCCTCTCCGTGCATTTCTTTGTAGTGAGTGGTTTCCGAAGCCATCCCCGCATATTGCTGAATATCGTGCTGCTTGATG
>JBNKGN010000129.1:0-8539 GCA_050289845.1 Crocinitomicaceae bacterium
CGTTAAAAATACTATAACGTTGATAACTAAAGTACTACATACGAAACTAACTTTACTGATTTGCCTATTGAGCATGTCAGTTGCATTGGGTCAAGATACCATTCCACCTGCTCCAGATTTGGTGTTCCCAATCGAACCTACCTACGATCCAACACAGACAATGCCGCAAAGTTTTGACTTGGGAGATCCGTCGGGTGTCAATCAAACGATCGTTTATGACCCCGTAACAGGTACGTATGTTTTTCAAGAATCTATCGGAAGTTCAGGGCTGTTTTACCGCAATCCTTCCATGATGACATTCGAAGAATATGTTGAATACGAGCGAATGAAAGCGCTTCGTGAAAATTGGAAGGAACGTATCGACGAACAAACACAAGAAAGTCAACCATTTGCTTTGCCGATCAAAGTAGGAAGTAAGGCCTTCGAAAGTTTCTTCGGCTCCGATGAAATCGTGATCACGCCGCAAGGAAACGTCGAGCTATCTTTCGGAGTCAATTCATCGCGATACGACAATCCTATCTTGCCCGTGCGCCAAAGACGGATTACACGATTTGATTTCCAGCAACAAATTCAATTGAATTTAACTGGGCAAATCGGGACGAAACTTAAAATTAATACGAGCTACAACACACAAGCGACCTTCGATTTTGACAATATTTCTAAATTGGAATATGCCGGAAATGAAGATCAAATCATGCAAAAAATTGAGTTGGGAAATGTTTCGTTTACTCCGCCAACAACATTAATCCCAGGTTCTCAAACGCTTTTTGGAGCGAAAACACAAATGCGCTTTGGAAAAACATACGTAGATCTTATTGCGGCTTCTTCGAAAGGGAAACGACAAGAAATTACAATCGACGGAAAAGCACAAGTGCAAGATTTTGAAATCACCGCTGATAACTACGAAGGCAATCGTCACTATTTCGTCAATTTGTATCACCGAGATCACTACGACGAGGCTATGGCGACCATGCCCATTGCCAATACAACCATCAATATTACACGGATGGAGGTGTGGTTGACCAATCGAAATAGTAGTACAGAAAACACACGAAATATCCTGGCATTTGCCGATTTGGGTGAGGGATTGCCAGAAAATTGTGATGGTGATCCAGGAAATTTTTCGAATGAACTTCCAGACAACAGTTCCAATGGATTGTATGCTTGGGCGTCATCGCAGCCTTTGGTTCGTAGCTTTGTGAATTCGGTTTCCGCATTGCAATCACAAGTTGTTTCACCGGGGCCCTTCAATCAGTCGGTACACTACGAAAAAGTCGAAAACGCTCGAAAATTAACCGAACAAGAATTTAGCTACAACGCGCAATTAGGATTCATTTCCTTGAATTTGCCTTTGAACAATGACGAAGTTTTGGCGGTTGCGTATGAGTATACGTACAGAGGAGAAACCTACAAAGTGGGGGAATTTTCTACCGATGGATCTGCAGGTCAGGATGCCTTGATTTTGAAATTATTGAAACCAACGATTATCAATCCGAAACAACGCATTTGGGACTTGATGATGAAAAACGTTTATTCTATCGGTGCTTATCAGGTAGATCAAGCAGGTTTCCGTTTGGACGTCTTGTACAACAATCCTGAAACATCAGTGCTAATTCCCTATTTCCCTTACGATGGATTGGATGAGGAACAATTGGTGACTTTGGTTGAAATGGATAGAATTAACTACAATTATCAGCCGTTCTCCGATGGTGTTTTCGATTTTGTCCCTATTCAGTTTAATGGCAATCGCGCCGAAAATGCAGGAACCATCAATACGCGAAATGGAAGGGTGTATTTCTCTACGGTAGAACCTTTTGGACAAACCCTGAAAAAGAAGTTAGAAGCAGAAAATGTTCCTCCTGCGATCGCCGATAACATTGCTTTTACGGAACTCTACGATTCCACGCAAATTGCGGCACAACAAATCCCATCTAAAAACCGCTTTACCTTCAAAGGAGAATACAAATCGTCGATTAGTTCGGATATTCCTTTGAACGCCTTAAACGTACCAGAAGGAGCGGTAACTGTGACTGCTGGAGGAATGCGATTGCAAGAAGGATTGGATTTTACCGTTGATTACAATCTGGGACGGGTGAAAATTTTGAATACAGGTGTTTTAGAATCAGGTACACCGATTAAGATTTCCATTGAAAGCAATAACGTGTTTGGTTTTCAAGCAAAATCGCTCATTGGAACGCGGATTTCCCATCGTTTTAGCGACCAATTCAATATTGGTGCAACGTGGATGCGCATGATGGAACGCCCGGTAACCCAAAAAGTGGATATCGGAAGCGAACCGTATAAAAACAATATTATTGGTGCAGATATCCAATACAACGCAGAAGTGCCGTTCTTAACGAAAATGGTCGACTTCCTTCCGGGGCTTTCAACTAAAGCAAAATCAACCATTTCTTTTCAAGGAGAATTTGCACACCTGATACCAGGACAGCCAAAAGCAATTAATAAGGATGGAACATCGTATATCGATGATTTTGAAGCGGCGCAAAGTACGATTGACTTGCGTTCCTTTACTGCTTGGAAATTAGCATCTGTTCCACAAGGGCAAACCGATTTGTTCCCAGAGGCAACTTCAGGAAAATTGAGTGCAGGGTACAAACGAGCGAAATTGGCCTGGTATGTGATCGATCCATATTTTTACCAAACCTCGGATTGGACCAACAATCAGGATCAAATTGCCGACAGCCGCATGCGTTTGGTGAATACAAAAGATATTTGGGACATCGATTTGGCGTATGGAACACCTCAAAACGTTCCCGTGTTGGATCTTGCGTACTATCCGTCAGAGCGTGGAATGTACAACTTTGATACAACAGCAACGGTAGATGCCAATGGTCGCTTTGTTGATCCAGACAATCGTTGGGCGGGGATTATGCGAGCCTTGACAACCAACAATTTCGAGCAAACCAATATTGAGTACATTCAATTCTGGTTGTTGGATCCATTTAACGAAGACGCAGAAGCACAAAACCCGAATTCATTGCACTCTGGAGGAGATTTGTATTTCAACCTTGGAAACATTTCGGAAGATATTTTGCCGGACTCACGCAAAAGTTTTGAGCATGGATTGCCAGCAACGGGGGTGCCGACATCGGATAATTTGGATACCACTTTATGGTCGCGCGTTTCCACACAGCAAGTAGTCGTTAATGCGTTTGATAGTGATCCAAACTCACGTGTGAATCAAGATGTCGGAATCGACGGCTGGAACAATACGGACGAGAAAATATTCTATGACAATTATGTAAACTGGGTGCAATCAAACGCAGTATTGTCTCCTGCAACAAAGCAACGCATGTTACGCGACCCGTCGTCGGATGATTATAATTATTACCGCGACGATGTATACGACCAATTGGATCTTACCATTTTGGAGCGTTACAAAGCATACAACGGAATGGAAGGAAACTCTTTCACTACCGAAATGTCAGACACCGCAAATGCGGATGGTTATCCAACCTTGGGATCGAATACGCCCGATATAGAGGACATCAATCAAGATAACAACCTTTCAGAAACAGAGAGTTATTTCCAGTACAAGATCAGTATGCACCCGCAAGATTTTGTGGTAGGACGTAACTATATCACATCGGTACAGGAATACGAAACCAATACACCAAACGGAACCAAAGTTGAGAAATGGTACCAATTTAAAGTGCCTGTTGCGGATTACGAAAAACGTGTAAATGGGATTTCGGATTTCCGTTCGATTCGATTTATGCGAATGTTCTTGAAGGATTTCGACGAAGAAGTGGTACTTCGTTTTGCGCGCCTTGAGTTTGTCCGCGGTGAGTGGAGAAGATTCACCGAAGATTTAACCGAGCCAGGCGATGGAATTACTGTAGACCCGAACTTAACGACGTTTAATATCGGTGCGGTAAATATTCAGGAAAACGAACAACGATCTCCTGTGAAATATGTAATCCCACCAGGAATTCAACAAGAAATAGATCCGTCGCAACCATACCAACGCCAATTGAATGAGCAATCGTTGATGTTGGAAGTGTGTGATTTGCAAGATGGTGATGCTCGTGCAGCGTATAGAAACGTGCAATTCGACGTGAGAACCTACAAACGATTGAAAATGTTCGTCCATGCAGAAGAAGTACCAGGTGCTTCAACGCCGCTGAATGATCAGGACGTGACGGTGTTTGTTCGTATGGGGACAGATTTTACGGACAACTACTACGAGTACGAAGTTCCATTGACGATTACAAGTGCTGGCGCCTCTTCAGATTTGGATATTTGGCCAGAAGCCAACAACGTAGATATTGAATTTGAGAAGTTACTTTCGCTTAAGAAAACGCGAAACAATTTGATCGCTCAAGGAACTTCAGGTGTTTCGACAACTGTCGTCTACGAGATGAAGCTGGATGGCGAAGAACGCATTATCCGAGTGAAAGGGAACCCGAACCTGCAAGGGATGAAAACCATTATGATTGGTGTTCGGAATCCACACAAAAATTCACACGACATTGATACCTGGAACGAGGATGGTCTCGAGAAATGTTTGATTGCCTGGGTGAACGAATTGCGTCTTACTGATTTCGTTAGCGAAGGTGGTTCTGCTGCTACGGCAAGTATGCGCGTGCAATTGGCGGATTTTGCGAACATGAACGTCTCTGGAAATTATTCAGGAATTAACTGGGGTGCGGTTGATAGCCGAGTACAAGAACGTCAACGGAACCAACAAATTGGTTTTGACTTCACAGCAAGTGCGCAATTGGGACAGTTCTTTGGTCGCAAATCGAAGGTGTCTTTGCCGTTCTTCTATGGATACTCGCTTGGAATCATCAATCCTGAGTACGATCCATTTAATCCAGATATCAAACTTTCGGATTACGATGATTTGGCAGAAAGAAGACGCCGTGCGAAACTGGGACAAGATTTTGCTGAGCGGAAATCGTACAATTTCACCAATGTTCGTAAAGAAATGAAGGCAGGTGCTACGAACCATTTCTGGAGACTTTCGAACTGGTCTGCTTCGTATGCCTTTACGCAAAATTACCTGAGAGATTTCAATACGAAATACGACATCACCAAAACATGGACAGGTGGATTGTCTTACAATTATTCCTTCAAATCAAAACCTTTTGCTCCGTTTAAGGACGTTAAGTTCTTAAAGAAATCAGATTGGTTCAAAATCATTCGTGAAGCGAATATTTATTTGACACCTAAAAACATTTCGTTTGATAATAATCTGATGCGTTCCTACAACGAACGCGAGATTCGAAGTAATCTGGACACGAATTTCTCCTTCCGACCAGTATATGTGAAACAGTTCCAATGGAATCGATCTTATGGCCTCGGATGGGATATTACGAAAAAGTTGAAGTTCCAATTCTCGGCAGAAAATCGATCATTATTTACCGAGAGAGATGGTCGTGTTGACCGCAAATCAGGTGAAGGGTTCACGGACTTTAGAGATACGGTCTTCCAACAGATGTCGACCTTTGGGACAGGAACGGATTACACGCACAATTACTCCTTCAGCTATAACTTGCCGTTCGATCAAATTCCTGCGACGGATTGGATCAATGCCAACGTGAAATACTCTGGAACGTATAATTGGCAAAGGGGACCATTAGCGCAGCCGGAATATGGAAATACGATTCAAAACAGTCGAAATATCAACTTTACGGCGCAAGCCAACTTCACACAACTTTACAACAAAGTTCCGTGGTTGAAAAAAGTGAATACGGATGGTCGTAGCGGTAAAGGAAACGTACGTGGTAATGCAATCAGTCCACGCCAAACAGCTACCGACGGTGGAACATCAAAGCCAGAAGAAACATTGGAGCCTCCGAAGCCTATCGAGGAAATGACGGAGAAAGAGCGCAAGAAATGGGAACGCAAGAAAAAACGTTGGGAAGCGAAAAAGAAACGTCAAGAAATTCGTGAGAAAAAACGCGGAGGAAAAGTACATCCTGTTGCTGGTTTCGCAGCGCGAATGTTGATGAGTGTTCGAAATGTTTCAGGAACGTATAGTATTACCAACGGAACAGCATTGCCAGGATACAATCAGGAGGTTGGGGTCCTTGGATTCAACCGTAGTTTTGATAGTGAAATGGGCGGTTTCATATTTGGACAGCAACGCTACAACATTTATGGACGGGAAACAGGATACAATGTTGCAAATATTGCAGCACAAGGTGGTTGGTTAGTTCAAAATGAAAACATCAATCGACAATACACGAATACGCATAATCAAACGTTCAATTTGAGAGCAACACTGGAACCGATGAAAGATCTTTCTGTGGAGTTGTCAATGAATAGAACCTATTCGAACAATGCTAGTGAGTTCTTCCGCTGGAATCCAATATTGAATAATGGAGTGGGTGGTTTCGAATCACAAAGTCGTGTTGATATCGCTACGTTGACCTATTCGAATGTTTCATTCAGTTCAGCATTTGCGACCATGGGAGGACAGTTTGAATCAAGCGTCTTCGATAATTTGTTGACCAATCGTAAGGAAGTTTCTCAATTGCTGGGAGCGCAGAACGCCAATTCCTCGCAACAAGCATCTGGTTATTACGATGGTTATAATGGAACACAACAGGAGGTAGTAATTGGTGCGTTCTTAACATCGTTCTCTAATCGCAGTGTGACGGAAGACAACATCAACCCTGTAAAAAATGTACCGCTCCCGAACTGGTCGTTGAACTACAATGGACTCAAGAACTTTGAGTTTATGAAGAAACACCTCAAAAACTTTGTACTTCGCCATTCGTACAGTAACACCGTGAGTGTTTCTGGAATGCAAACGAACTTAGAGGCGCAGTTCGATCAAAACGGAAATGCAACGTCGCGTGACTTGAACAACAACTTCATTGCTCCGCTTCAGGTTCAAAATGTTGCGATCTCCGAGCGTTTCTCTCCATTGATTGGTTTGGATGCAACATGGATGATTAAAAGCAATGGGAAGCCTCAAGGATTGATCACGAAATTCGAATACAAGAAAGACCGAAGTGCTACCTTGTCGTTGAACAACAATCAGGTAACGGAGATTTTAGGAAACGAGTGGGTTATTGGAACGGGATACAAATTCACAGAGGTGAAATTGCCTTTCGGTAAAAAGATAAAACCAAGTGACTTGAACATTCGTTTCGATGTTTCATTCCGCGACAACCTTACAGTGATTCGTAAAATCTCAGAAAACACGAATCAGGCTACGGCAGGTCAAAAAGTCGTATCAATTCGATCTTCGGCAGATTACAATTTGAATCAATACCTCGTGATTTCGTTCTACTACGATCAAACTTTGAATACACCAAAAGTAACCACGTCGTATCCAACTGGAAACCTGAGCACTGGATTCCGTTTACGATTCAATCTTGCAGGAGTTAAATAATGGAGATTCGAGCAGCACAGCGAGGGGATGAACATGCCATAATGGAGTTGATTCACGGTCTTGCACTTTATGAGAAAGAGCCACACGAAGTCAAGAATACGGCTGAAAAGCTGGGAAATGATTTGTTCGATCGCCATCTCTGTGAGGCGTTCGTGGCAGAATCAGATGAAGGAAATATCATTGGTTTCGCACTCTATTACACGGCATATTCTACCTGGAAAGGTCCGATTGTCTACCTTGAAGATTTGTACGTACTACCTGCAGAGCGAGGCACCAGAGCAGGATCGCGTTTGTTCGATGCTGTCGTGGAAATGGCCCGCGAACGCAAAAGTGCGCGAATGGATTGGCAAGTACTCGACTGGAATACATCGGCTATTGAGTTTTACGAGCGCAAAGGAGCGCGCATAGATCGCAATTGGTACAACGGTCGTATGTTCTTTCCAGAGAACGAATAAAATGTCTTTAGAACGGCTCTTTTTACAATAAATCGTTTGCGAGATTCGCTAATTCGGAGCGTTCTCCCTTTTCCAATTTCACGTGTGCAAACAAATGTTGTCCTTTCAAACGATCGACGAGATAGGCTAGCCCATTACTGTTTTCATCCAGATAAGGGGTATCAATTTGATTGACATCGCCAGTAAATACAATTTTAGTATTGTCGCCAGCACGGGTGATAATCGTTTTCACTTCATGCGGGGTGAGATTCTGTGCTTCGTCAACGATAAACATGATGTTGGAAAGACTTCTACCGCGAATAAAGGCCAATGGCGTAATGACAAATTTACCGTTTTCCTCTAGCTCATCGATGGTTTTGCGTTTGCGCTCGTTCTCCCCAAATTGCGACTTGATAAATTTCAAATTGTCCCAAAGTGGCTCCATGTATGGACCAATTTTATCGCTGGCATCTCCTGGCAGGAAGCCAATTTCTTTATTGGAAAGTGGCACGATTGGACGCGCAAGGATGATTTGGTTGAATTTTTTGTGCTGCTCCAGTGCTGAAGCCAAGGCAAGTAATGTTTTTCCCGTTCCAGCAACACCCTGCAGTGCTACCAAACGAACGTCAGGATTTAAAAGTGCGTTTAAGGCAAAAGCTTGTTCGGCATTTTTAGGCTTCACACCATAAACAAATTCTTTCTCGATGCGTTCCAATCGATCCAGATGTGGATTGTA
>JBNKGN010000130.1:0-8468 GCA_050289845.1 Crocinitomicaceae bacterium
TTCCGCAGCATTGTTTTGTCGGAATGAATAATAACGGTAAGGATTGGTTGGCGGAGGAAACGAACAACTGTAACTTCCGTGACAAGGATGTCCCAATCCAACACGAGTTGCTTCGAGTGTCAATGCATCAATTTCAGCGACTAAAATTTTGCTCGTTGTACCGTAGTCAATACCGTAAGCCTGAACTTCATCGCCAATGTAATATTGATTCTCATAATAGATTCCTGGGAAAGTGATGTAGCTTCCGACCAAACAGGTTAGGGTGTCAATTAGTGGACTGAAATGACGTTCTCTCAAGGGGCGGTCGTATTGAATTCCTGAGAAATCATTCTTCTTAAATTGATAAAAATGATCTTGTCCCCAGCCCGTTTTTCCCGCGATGTATTGAAACGAGGATTCTCTCCAAATGGTATCGTTTTCGACGGAAACGCGCCAGAAATAAACAACACTGTCTTCGCACACAAGTGGCATTGAACTGTTTGTTGCTACGCTGAGCCACTCACTCGGGAGTACTTCCTTTACACCTCCTGTTCCATTGACAATGGCATAACGGTACTCCCCACTTTGAGGGACTGTGCCTTCAAAATCTACCGTGTCAATTTCGAAGCGATAACTATTATTCGCCGCGATTGGATTAATGGTCGAAGCTTTGACGACGACAGAATCGTTCGGGACAACCGCAAATTCATACGGAATCACGGGTTGTATTCCATCGATATTGATCAATAATGGAACAGTAATTTGGTTGTTGTAAACCTCATCGTATTGTTCGTCCACAAACGAAGGAATGTCCACTTTTACATCGAAAAGATTTTGACCGATGGAAACGCTTGGCTGCAGCGGCATTTTGAAACGAACAGTATCCGTGTAATCTAATTTCGGAACGAAAAAACTGTATACCGAATCTGCCGCAATTTGGGGGAAATGACGCGTTACTTCTACCCGGAAGGTGTCTGTCACCGATATTCCAAGGTTGGTCAGTGCAATGGTCATTTCGATACTGTCAACCGTCCAGTCCAATAAGGTAGGGGAGAAAGAAACGTCTTGTGCTGTCAACTCGATTTCAGGCCGGGTATGCCAATTCAATTTCAACATGGGATCGCCGTTAAGCGTCATCTGCATGCAGGTTGATTCCAATGAAAGACCTGTAGACGCATAGTTTTGCTCCAAATACGCCGTGTTTTTTTGTAAGATTTCACCTAGCGGTTTTCCATAGTTAATGTTGCCAATCTGTTTGTAAAATTGCTGTGCATATTGATTTAGGTAGGTGGAGATGCCCAAACTTACCGATGCAACATATGCAATCGCTCCGAACTGAGGGATTTGTACGAAATCTTCCGAGCGGGAAGGGGTCGCCTGAAACAAATTTCCATTGTAGCACGAGTTCACAAACATCACAGGGTATTTGCCTTCGTTGTCCCAATTGATGGGATCGTCGAGGTTGATCTCGAAACCACTGGTGTTCGTGTTCGCGTGACCGAAATAACTCATAAGAGAAACGCCTTCTGAAATTCGATCGGTGACATCTTGAAGTATGGTAGGATTCAACGGATTGCTGTCGGACTTATAGACTTTCTTTACATTTCCGCCAAACAAACTGTCGCTGATGGTAGCGCTCATACCATTCATATAGTTCTGAAATAGCAGCTGCTCTGAAGCCGTTGAACCACCAGCAAAATGAATGACTTGTTTCTGCCAATCTTTGTTCTGTGAGTCGTAAACGTCACTTTGATTTTGATTCAGCTCGTAGGACTGTACTTTGTCCAAATAATCAAGCAATTCTTGGTTGGATTGCACGGAAATTCGACCTGTAGGAAGTAAGGGGACCCAATCCAATGATCCCGTTAAATTTGCCGTAATTGCATTATCGCTGGATGGTTGTCCGTAGGAAGGAATCAATGACTGTTCAAATCGCGCGGCATTTTGTCGCGATCCTGGCCCGTCGAATAAATTGTCGTTAATTGAGGCTTCGCGAATCCCCTTTCCTAAGAGAAAAAGACCGATGGGTTTGACCGTTGTGTTTTCATAGGCAAAATGAGCAAAGCGACGAATTCCGAGAATATGCTTTTGGATCCCTCCTCCAAATTGCAAGTACAATTCTTCCACGTTCGCGCGATACGCATTGTATGACATGTCACGATAGGCTTCGTATTGCGCAGAAGCAGATTCCAAAAGCGGGTGGTAAATCATCAATAAGGCTTCCTCTAGCGGTTCGTTGTAAAAATTGGTGAATGCTCCAGTGCCATTGACGGGGGACAAGCCAGCGACGTCCAGTATGTTCGAAACGTCTTCCAGAACGACGGTTTGTTCGGCGCCATTACTAGCATTGGGAATCAACCCTGAAAAACTACTTCCGTTGGCGGAGAAAGGAATCATTCGAGGTGTGCTTCCAAAGACAAAAGCAATTGCATTTGATGTGCCAGCATTGCTGAAATCGACGCGTATTTTGCCTTGAGGATCGTTTATTACCCGAAAAGTCAGTCGGTTTGCTCCATTCATGTCGGGCATGCGCGCGTAATCAATAGAGATGGATTGAATGGATTGGTAATCTGTTGCAACACCGAGGTCGTCAATAATTGCGTGAGTTACAGGAGTATTTCCATTAGAGAGTAATGAGGGTGAAAAGTATTCATTGCTAAAAGCTTGGCCATATCCTTTCCAGGTGGAATCGTAGATTATCGTATTGCTGGTTCCCATTAACCAATGGAGGTGATGATTAAAGGTGCTCGTAGATGCATCGGAAGCAGATACAGATCTTCCCTGGAAACGGACATCAGGAGCATCGGAGCCTTGATAGGGCGCTGGCGTCGAGATGTTGATCACCTGTGGCGAATAACTGCCATCTACGCCATTCAATCGCAGCCTTCCCCAACCTTCACCAGGTGTGTAGAATGAACTTGAAGCAATAGACGTACGTTCGCCTTCCATGTAGTAGCTGTTGGCGAAATAAATACTTTCGTACATAATAAAATCAGCGATGGAAGGGTAATTCCCAAAGTTGACATCCGTTTCTACATTGAAGCGTTTGTTGTTGGTGCTTGAATTCCATGTAAAAAAATACAGTAAGGTATCGTTGTACAGACTGTAATAGGCATTTCCGATGGTTTCGGGATTTTCAAATAACAGTGAGTCAAGCCAGCCGTCATTCTTCTGGGCGTAAAACAAAATGTAATCGCCTGGATCCATAATATTGTCTCCGCCATCTTCAATATGGATTGGGATTTCGCGTTCTTTTCCAAAAATCTGAATGTTCTCCGATTGACAAAGGGTCAGCGGAATTCCTGCGTTGGAAAGTGTTGTGTAGTCCAGGCGATAAATGCCTGTTTGGGAAACTTGAAAGGAATAGTATTTTTGATTGTAATCAATCCACTCATTACCGAATGTCTGCGCTTGCGCGAAAAATCCAGTAATTAAGAAGCAAAGTAGTAGTACGATTCCTTTTCCAAAATTCATTGAGAGCCGTTTTTGGGTTTGTCCAGCTTGATTCTAAGTGAAATCACATGGGAATACAAAGCAACAGATGCATCTCCAATATCCGTGAAAGCGTAGTCAAGATAGAAATTTTTAAGATTCAATCCTATTCCTACATTGGGTTGAACGTTCAAACGTTTTGAATCATCAAAATCTGTGACGTACTGAATGTTGCTTAAACCTGCGCGCAATGCCACGTAATTTTTGAATCCGAATTCCAAACCGAGGTGTGGATCGGCAGAAACAAATCCTGTTTTTAAAAGGGTGTTACGTTTTCCATCTGTGGTTACGTCGAGATCGACTTCTCCCGCAGCGTAAATTCCTTTGCTTCCCAGATCAAATTTTTTGTAGGCACCTAAAATGAGTCGTGGCAAGGTTAATTCAAGACCGTTTTCGGGAAGTGCGTTTCCTGTATTCAAAAAGACTTCCTTTGTTTCGTTGTCGAGGTTGAATACCCATCCGTTAAACGTAGATGTGGCATCTCTAAGTACCGCTCCGAATTTCCAATTGTTTTTCGATTGATATTGCGCTCCAGCATCGATGCCAAATCCCCACGATTTTGCAAAATCGCCTACTTTTCGGTGAATGATTTTTACATTTCCCCCGACACTTAATCCTTCGACAGGAAGCACGCGGGCATACGTAAACATGAAACCATAATCCGCAGCCGTGAAAGTTGAAATGCGATCGTAATCAATATTTCCGTTATTGTCGATCAGTTGTGTGGTATTTGGAATATCGTCTACCGCAAAGCGAATCGCAGAAAATCCAATCGAACTTTTGTCGTCAATCGAATGTGCCAATCCGAGATAATCGTATTTGGCAATTCCTGCGAAATATTCAGAGTGCATCAATCCTACTTCCAACCACTTGTCCACTTTCGCGAGTCCCGCAGGATTCCAGTATCCGGAAGTTACACCGCCTGTTTGAGCTACAACAGAATTTCCCAGTCCAAGTGCATCGGCACCGACACCAATGGCAAGAAATTCATTTGAATATTTAGGCGCTACCGTTTCTGTTAGACTTGAGTTAGCGTTTGGATCAGACTGTGCAAAAGCAGAAGAACCAGCAAGTAGAAGTGCGCACGACAGCAGTGAAGATTTCATAAATAATTGTTTTTTACACCACTTTAACAGCATTTTTTCTAAAAAATTGTATTCTTTGCAATATGCGACTGTTCATTAGACGAAGTCCGAGTGAATTACGTTGACTTGTAACCAGACAAAATTAATATTTCCAAGCATTCAATGATCAATCTACCCAATGTGTTTACCGCTGCGAATATGATTTGTGGAATCATCGCTATTTTATTGACCTTTGCAGGGAGAATTGACCTGGCGCCATTTGCGATTATTGCAGGAGCGATTTTCGATTTTTTTGATGGTTTTTTGGCGCGAAAACTAGGCGTTTCAGGAGAAATGGGAAAGCAGCTGGATTCGCTTGCGGATATGGTGACTTTTGGGGTTGCGCCTGGCTTGATAATGTTGGTGATAATGAGTATTGATGTTAGTTATTATCTCGAAACACCTTATCCAGAGGTGATTTACTACAACTTTTTCGAGTATATCAACGATCTTTTGGATGGTGATGTCAACTATGCTGTCCCGTTCTTTGCATTGGCAATTCCGTTCTTTTCCATTTTCAGATTGGCAAAATTTAATGTCGATTTGAGACAGACCGATCGCTTTATAGGATTGCCTACGCCTGCCAATACACTTTTTTTTATGACCTTTCCGCTAGTGCTGTGCTACGGTGATTTAAAAGACCCTGAAATTATCGCAACAGTCTTTAATCCAGTAGTTTTGGCTATATTGTGTGTAGGTATGGGCTTGTTGATGATCGCAGAAATTCCTTTGTTCGCATTGAAATTTTCAAATTTTGCCTGGAAAGGCAATCAGATTCGCTTCGTGTTTTTGTTAATAAGTGCTGCATTAATTCTTGTTTTCAAGACTTGGTCTATCGCATTAATTGTATTTTTGTACCTGATTTTATCGTTGATCGAGAACGGATTTAATAAAAAAGAAACGAATGAGATTTAAGGCAGAAATTGATGTAATGCCATTGGAGGCATTGCTTGATCCACAAGGGAAAGCAGTAACAAGCAGTATGAAAAATATTGGTTTGGGCGCTATTGAAGGTGTGCGTATTGGACGTCACGTTAGATTGTTTGTGGAGGCATCTTCAAAAGACGAAGCAAATACCATGGTGGACGATGCATGTAAAAAATTGCTCGCCAACCAAATTATGGAAAGTTACTCCTTTATTGTTGAGGAGGTATAGTTTTTGTAGTGCTTAATGCAAGGTGAACCGATGGTGTGTTCGCTTGTATGTTAAAGAACTCAAAATTTAGTTTATGTCCGAGGAATTCGAGAAATCAGGAAGTAAAAGTGGCGGTGCTTATATCGCAATCATTCTTATACTCATTTTAACCGTTGGTTTTTTTGTGTTTAAATGGACTTCCACAAGTTCGGAATTGACCAATGCACAAAATATTATCAAGGAGCAAACTGTGAACATGAAGGCGATGAATAAAACGCTGCGTGAATTCATGGGAGATACTTCAGATGATTTGGAAGAGAATTTTACGGCGATGTTGGCCGATTATCAGGAGTTGAAAAAACATGGTAACTCGGAACAAAATGCCAAAATTGCGCAGCAAGAAGAAGAGATCCAACGCCTTTTAGATGATGTGAAACGCGGGAAGATGAATGCCAGCGAACTTCGCAAAGCACGTAAAGAAATTGAAACGCTTCGAGAAATCATGCGTGGATATGTCTATGAAATTGATTCGCTACAGACCCTCAATTTGAATTTGCGCAATGATTTGGACCAAACAACGACGCAACTGACTCAAACAACGTTAGATCGTGATACCTATAAGACAGAAGCGGAACGCCTTACCACGAAAGTGAAAGAAGGTCAAAAATTAACGGTCATCAAAAGTTCGTTCCAATCGATGGCGATGAAACAAAGTTTGGGGAACGAAATGAAGGAAACCAATCGTGCGAAAAATGCGGTACAAGTGCAGTCATCGTTTACGATAGGTAAAAATGCCATAACCGATCCGGGTGACAAAACAATCTACATGCAAGTCATCGGTCCGGATAATAAAACGCTACAAAATAATTTCTCGGGAATCGTTGAAACTGAATCGGGAAATGTTGCATTTTCAAACAAACGAAGTATCGATTATCAGAACCAAAGTATCGACGTGACAATGTTTTATAGTGTTCGCAACGAAGAATTGAGCAAAGGAAATTATGTTGTGAATATTTATTGCCAAGGCCAGTTGATCGGAACAGATAGCTTTACACTCAAATAAATTAGATGGTTAATATTTTTATTGCTAACCTAGATTGGAGCATTACATCGGAAGATTTAATGACAACTTTTTCTTCTTTTGGAAAAGTGGAATATGCACACGTCGTTTATGAAAAGAAAACGAAACGCTCCAGAGGTTTTGGTTACGTTGAAATGGAAAATACAGAGGAAGGAATTCGTGCGATTCAAGCATTGAATGGTATGGAAGTGAACGGAAGAAAATTGGATGTGAAAATTGCATCACCAAAGGAGAACCGAGCGCACCTCAAGAAAAATTAAACTATGTCAGATGCAGTAAATCAAGGAAGTGTTTCCTTCGATATCGCAGCGAATGGAATTGGAACCATTGAGTTTGGACATCCTTTAAGCAATTCGTTGCCAGGTAAAATTCTTCAAAAACTTGCGGATACAATTACAGAACTTGGTGCGAATGATGCGGTGAAAGTGATTGTACTTAGATCACAAGGAGAACGCGCTTTTTGCGCTGGAGCCAGTTTTGATGAGTTGATTTCGATTCAGGATTTTCCTACAGGAAAACAGTTTTTTTCTGGATTTGCAAAGGTGATCAACGCGTGCCGTACGTGCCCCAAATTGATTATCGGTAGGGTTCAAGGCAAAGCCGTAGGAGGAGGTGTTGGAGTCGCATCTGCCGTTGATTATTGCTACGCTACCAAATTCGCAGACGTCAAACTTTCGGAATTGGCAGTGGGCATTGGTCCTTTCGTGGTAGGTCCTGCGGTTCAACGTAAAGTAGGATTGTCTGCCATGAGTCAATTGGCGATCAATGCAACGGAATGGCGATCGGCTGCCTGGGCACGTGAAAATGGTTTGTACACCGAAATTTACGATACTATCGAAGAAATGGATGCCGCAATTGCAACATTGGCGGAGAAATTAGCCAACTCCAATCCCGAAGCAATGGGGTTGCTCAAAAAGATCTTCTGGGAAGGAACCGAAAATTGGGACACACTTCTTGCCGAACGCGCAGAAATGAGCGGGAAACTGGTTTTATCGGATTTCACTGTCAACGCGATTAACGCTTTTAAGAAGAAATAGCGATTCCAATAGTAAGGTGCTTGATGAAGACGTGGGGCTTATCGTTCCAATCTTGATCAAAGCCTAGTCGAGCCAGAACTTTGTGCTTGCGAGATTTCTTTTGAGGAATCGTATCTTTGGTGACCACGGAATTCGAATCATTTATGAAAATTGTATTTTACGTGTTGATAGGCGCTTTGGCAGCAACCGTGGTCTATTTTTATATGGAATCAAAAAAGGAATCAGTGGAAATAGTGATGTTAGGGGATTCGCACGTGAACCTCATTGAAGCGTGTGGTGGAACCTCCTGGTCTGCGGCTCTTCAAAACGATAAAACGGTCAAGCTAGGATTCAACGGTTATACATCGGAAATGCTCTTAAATGGACAAGGTGCGCCGCTAGAAAGTGCACTTGAATTACATCCCAAAAAAGTGGCTTTGGTGATTGGAGCGAATGATGCCGATAGAAGAATTCCCATTCCAACGACAATAAACAACCTGAAGTTGATTTGCCAGCGCTTGACCGATGCAGGGATTCTAATCACTATTCATACCGTTCCACCTGTAACGTCAGAATACAATGCTACCATCGGTGAAGGTGATCTTCAGGAGCGAATTGCTGAACTAAACGAGGCGATTATC
>JBNKGN010000131.1:0-8462 GCA_050289845.1 Crocinitomicaceae bacterium
ACGAAGGTGGGGTTACGCGATGCCGAAATCGCCTTCGACACAGTTTATCTCGCGGATAGCAAGAATCTACACATCAATATTCGAATCGACGAAGGAGAGAAATATTACTTCGGAGATATCGAGTGGTTGGGGAATACGAAATTCCGTTCAACGTTCTTGGATACGGTTCTAGGTATTAAAAAAGGTGATTTGTACAACAAAGAGTTGTTGGAGTAGCGCTTGTTTATGAGTCAGGATGGTAGAAATATCTCTTCGCTTTATCGCGATCGCGGGTATTTGTTCTTCAATTTGATTCCCGTAGAAGTCAGTGTAGAAGACCACATGATTAACTATCAGATGCGAATTATCGAAGGAAAAGAAGCCCGCATCAAGCGTATTATCATTTCTGGAAATACCAAAACGAACGACTACGTAATTCGACGGGAAATCCGAACCAAACCAGGGGATCTTTTCAATCAAAACGATATCATACGAACACAGCGAGAATTGGCGCAATTGGGCTATTTCAACGAACAAGCATTCCAAATCAATCCGATTCCAAATCCAGCAGACGGAACGGTAGACATCGAATACGTCGTCGAAGAAAAATCATCCGATCAAATCGAACTTTCTGGAGGATACGGAGGAACTGGAATTGACGGAAAAGGACGGATCATTGGAACACTAGGCTTGACGTTCAATAACTTTAGTACCAAGAATTTCTTCAAAAAAGGCGCTTGGGCACCGCTTCCAGGTGGGGACGGACAACGCATTTCAATTCGCGCACAAACGAATGGGAAGTACTATCGCGGATACAATTTCTCTTTCACAGAACCGTGGTTGGGAGGTAAAAAACCAAACTCATTAACCGTTTGGGGTGTTTGGAACTTGATCGGAAACGGTTACGCACCAACAAGCACAAGTTTTGAGGGATTGCGTATCGGTGGAGCAGGAGTTGGCTTCGGACGTAGAAAGAAATTTCCAGATGATTACTTCCAGGCGTATTATGAAATCGGGTATCAGCAATACTTCGTTCAAAATTACACGCAATTCGGATTGTTTACCGATGGAACATCCAATGATTTCTCCTTCAAATATTCATTGTCCAGAAGTTCGGTGTCTTCACCGATTTATCCAACGGGTGGATCTTCCTTGAAATTTGTAGCAAAAGCAACTTTACCTTATTCTGTTTGGGACGGTGTGGATGATTATTCCAATTTGTCGAATGAGGAACGCTTCAAAACCTTGGAGTATTACAAATTCAAGTTTACAGGAGAATGGTACTTCCCGTTAACGGCCGATAAAAAATTGATCTTAATGCCGCGCTTCGGTTTCGGATTTATGGGAGCCTACAATGCCGACAAAGGATTAACCCCATTCGAACGGTTCTACCTCGGAGGAAGTGGACTTACAGGAGTCAATCAAATCGGTGGGCAGGAGATTATCGCGTTACGTGGATACGACGAAGGAAATAACGGCTTACACTCGTCAGGCGGTGATCCTTTGATCGCGAAATATACCTTGGAAATGCGTTATCCAATCTCGCTCAATCCACAGGCAACCTTCTTTGTATTGGCATTTGCAGAAGCAGGAAATACCTTCCCGACCTTCCGTGATTTCAATCCATTTAACATCAAACGTTCGGCAGGCGTTGGAATCCGCGTGTTCCTACCAATGTTTGGAATGCTCGGTTTGGACTATGGATGGGGATTTGATCGCCTGGATTCTTGGTCGACAGGATTCAACAATGGATTTAATACCAATATCGATAACAAAGGATATTATACCAAGCTGAACTTTACAATAGGAATGAACCTCGGGGAATTATAGATGGGAAATTGCAATAAATGATTAATTTCGCCGTTCGGCAAAAAAAGTTGATTTATGAAAACACTTGTTTTGGCACTTATTATGTTTTTTGGCACAGGCTTTGCCTTTAGTCAGAAGTACGCATACATTGATTCCGATTATATCCTAAGCAAAATGCCTGAGTATACGGACGCAAAGGAAAAATTGGATCAACTCGCAGATCGTTGGACAAAAGAGATTGAAAAACGCTACGAGGTATTGAACATGAAGAAAGAGAATTTTGCACGTGAAGAGGTCTTGCTTCCGGACGAAGAAAAGAAAAAGCGTTTGGAGGAGATTAAGCGTCTCGAAGAAGAAGCAATGCAAATGCAAAAAACAAGATTTGGAGTGAAAGGAGATTACTTTCAGAAGCGTCAGGAACTTATTAAACCTATTCAGGACAAAGTTTATGACGCCATGCAAACAGTCGCCTCTAACAAAAAATACGTGTTTATTTTCGACAAAGCCAATCAGAGTAACCTGGTTTTCGCCGATAGCAAATACGATATAAGTGACCTCGTACTTCGTGAATTGGGTGTGGACGTCAAATAAAAACTGGAAATTAAAACAAGAACATGAAAAAACTTTTTTTAGCATTAGTGGTGTTGGTAGGATTGGGAAGTACAGCGATGGCTCAATCAAAAATGGCGCATGTAAACTCACAAAAATTATGGGATACACTTCCATCAGGTAAAGCTGCGCAACTCAAACTAGAAGAATTTGAAAAAGAGTATATAGAACAATACCAGGCATTGGAGGAGAGTTATCAAAAAATGGTTATGGAGTATCAAGCAATGATGAAAGCTCCTGAGCCGCCGTCAGATGTAAGACGTCAGTTTGCCGAAAGAAATATCCAACAGAAAGAAGTTGAATTGCAGCAATTTCAGCAAGTCATGCAATACGATATGCAGAAACGTCAAAATGAATTGGAATCTCCAATTATTGCGCGGATCAAAAAAGCAGTGAAAATCGTAGCTGATCGCAAGAAACTAGAATATGTGATCGATATCAATTCTGCCGTGTATGTAAACGGTTTGGATATCACAGACGAGGTAATTGTAGAACTACTTAAATTGGAAGCTGAGGCTGCAAAAGCAGCAGCAACTCCGGCAACTCCAACAACTCCAGGAGCACAATAGTTCGATCATTAAAATAATGAAACCCCGACATTCGTTTGAAGTGTCGGGGTTTTTTCGTTTTGGAAGTGTTTGCGCTTAGGAATTATGTAGATTTGAACTATGGGACCGATTGGAGTTTTTGATTCAGGATACGGAGGTTTGACTATCCTCAAGGATATTCGTGCGAAGTTGCCCGATTATGATTTTCTTTATTTCGGAGACAATGCCAGAGCGCCGTACGGTTCGCGTTCGTTTGATGTGGTCTATGAATACACCCTGGAAGCTGTAAAGGAATTGTTCGATCGTGGCTGTCACCTCGTAATTCTTGCATGTAACACCGCTTCTGCCAAGGCGCTGCGCACCATCCAACAAAATGATTTGCCTCAGATTGATCCCGAAAGACGCGTTCTTGGAGTCATTCGACCTAGTTCGGAGATTATCGGACAATTCACTAAAACGAATGCCATCGGCGTGTTGGCAACACAAGGCACTGTGACGTCAGAATCCTATGTAATTGAAATCAAAAAGTTTTCACCGCAATGTTCGGTCGTGCAACAAGCCTGTCCAATGTGGGTACCATTGATTGAAAATAACGAACATAATACTGAAGCAGGAAGAGCCTTTATTCGTCATGACGTAGAAGCGCTGCTAGAAAAAGATCCACGCATTGACACCATTATTTTAGGATGTACGCATTACCCAGTAGTAAAAGAGTATCTTGATTCCATCGTGCCAGCACATGTTCAGGTGATAGGACAGGGAGATATTGTTGCGACAAGTCTTCAAGATTATTTGCAGCGACACCCTTGGATGGATTCTAAATGCTCCAGAAATGGAACGGTACATTATTTAACTTCAGAAAGCACCGAGGAATTCAATCGCAATGCCACCATGTTTATGGGAGAGTCCGTTGCGGCTGTACATATTTCCTTGTAAACGCCCTAAGCATTCATCTTACTCTCAATCGTCCAACGAATGAGAAATGCGCGTTCTTTCGCCTTCGAAGCTTTTTCACCAACAAATAATTCGTCAACAGTAGTGTTGAACAACGCAATCCACTGATCAAAATGTTCTTTCTTCAAGCGCATATGCATGTGCATTTTCGTTACATCCGTCGAATAACCTGCTGCATCCAATAAAACAAATTCCCAGAAATCCACCATTTTCGGCAGGTGTTTGTCAAAGTCCAGATGTTGGAAGAAAGGTCCGATAACCGCATCTTGAATCACGCGATCATAAAAAGTGTTGACCAATTTTTCAATGTCCTTTCGAGAGGTAATATCTGCTGTTCTTTGCATGATACAAAGGTACATATTCCGCACGAAATAAATTTTTTTCGTTAAAACCCTACCAACCCGATAGGGTAATAGTATATTTGTAGCGAAAATTGACGAATATGATTATCGATAGTATCGGTTTACGCAGAATGAACGCCAACAAAGTATCGTTGTTAAAAACAATCACTTGGCGCATTGTAGGTACGATTGACACGATGATTATTTCCTTTTTCTTAACTGGGAAATTGGATGTTGCCATTAGCATTGGAGGGATTGAGGTGGTGAGTAAAATGATTTTGTATTACATCCATGAACGCGCGTGGATCAAACTTTTAAAACGATAACATGGACTTAAAGACGATCAATAATGAATTGCGTCATGTCGCACCCGAAGAGATAATTAATTGGGCGTTGCAACGAGCGAAGCATCCTGTAATCACCACCAATTTTCGACCGTATGAAGCAGTCATTTTGCACGCGGTTACCTCGGTAAAGAACGATATTCCTGTTATTTGGTGTGATAGCGGTTACAACACCTCGCATACCTATTTGCACGCAGAAAAAACGGTGGTGCAACTCAACTTGAACATCGATTTGTATGTACCACTGCAGTCCGCCGCTCACCGTGATGCTATTATGGGGATTCCGGATATTGACACGCCAGAGCACGCACAATTTACCGAACAAGTGAAATTAGAACCGTTTCGTCGTGCGATGCGAAATCACCAACCAGACGTTTGGTTTACCAATCTTCGAAAAGGGCAAACGGCTTTGCGCGATACAATGGATATTGTGAATCTCGGCGCCGATGGGATCTTGAAGGTTAGCCCATTCTTTTATTGGACAGATACGGAATTGGATAGCTATCTCGAAAGGTACGAGCTTGACATCGAAACGCGTTATTACGACCCCACCAAAGCACTCGACAATCGCGAGTGTGGATTGCACCTAACACATTAATCAGTACGGAATGAAAAATCAACATTTACGCGATTTAGAAAACGAAAGCATCTACATTTTGCGAGAAGTAGCGGCACAATTTAAAAAGCCCGTATTGCTTTTCTCTGGAGGTAAAGATTCTATCGTAATGGCACATTTGGCGCGAAAAGCCTTTTATCCAGCACGTATCCCTTTCCCTTTTTTGCACGTAGATACAGGACATAATTTTCCAGAAACAATTGCTTTTCGTGATGCTTACATCAACGCGCTGGATGCGAATTTGATTGTTCGTTATGTGCAAGATTCCATCGATCAGCAGAAAGTGCAGGAAGAATCGGGGAAATACGCGAGTCGAAATGCCCTGCAAACAGTAACATTACTTGATGCAATTGAAGAATTTGGGTTTGATGCTTGCCTCGGTGGAGCCAGACGTGACGAAGAAAAAAGCCGTGCAAAAGAGCGCATCTTTTCTGTACGGGACGACTTTGGACAATGGGACTACAAGCGACAACGCCCAGAACCGTTTCAAATATTGAACGGACGCATTCACTTCGGTGAAAATGTTCGCGCTTTTCCGATTAGCAATTGGACGGAGGAAGATATTTGGTCCTACATTCTGCAAGAAGGCTTGGAGCTGCCCGAAGTGTATTTCGCGCATCGACGAAAATTAATCAAACGCGATGGCGCCTATTTGGCAGATTCGGAGTTCCTAAATACCGTTGCAACGGATGAACCCGTGGAAATGAGTGTTCGCTTTCGAACAGTTGGCGACATGACCTGCACCGCTGCATTTGTCTCGGAAGCTACGACAGTGGAAGAAATTCTCAATGAAAATCGAACATCCAAACATTCCGAGCGCGGTGCGAGAATCGACGATAAAAGAAGTGAGTCGGCGCTTGAAGAACGCAAGAAGGGCGGCTACTTTTGATCTTTACATCACAAAAAAAATGCGAATGGACAATTAATTGGTCTTTTCAAACAATCACAACTCACCATGGAATTAGTACGAATTAGCACTGCCGGTAGCGTAGACGACGGAAAAAGCACTTTAATTGGTCGTTTGCTCTACGACAATAATGCCCTCACCAAAGAGCAAGAAGAATTAGTAGCCCAAAAAACGGCCGAAAAGGGATGGGACGATTTGGATTTAAGCGTGATTACCGATGGATTGATTGCTGAACGTGAGCAGGGCATAACTATCGACGTTGCAAATATTTACTTTGCTACAAAGACGCATAAGTTTATCATTGCGGACAGTCCAGGTCACGTGGAATACACGCGAAATATGGTTACAGGGGCATCAATGGCGGAGACGTCTATAATCTTAATTGATGCACGAAAAGGCCTTCTAGAACAAAGCTATCGCCATTTTTACATCAGTCAGTTACTGCGTCTCAATCGAGTGATTTTTGCGATCAATAAAATGGATTTGGTCGATTACGATCAAGACCGATTTTTGGAAATTGCCGTCGAAATTCAGAAAATGGTACGGAATCACGATACCACCATTCCGTATTCTGTTGTTCCAATCAGCTCTTTGAAAGGAGATAATGTGGTTCACACTTCGGATAAAATGCCGTGGTACGATGGGCCTACCTTAAATGCGCTTTTGCACGATAAGAAAATAACAACTAAAGAAGAAACACTCTTCCGATTTGACGTGCAGCACGTGTGTCACTCACAAGAGAATGGTTTTGTCGATTACCGTGGATATGCTGGACGTGTTGTTAGCGGAACGGTTACCGTTGGAGATCGTTTGCGGGTACTTCCTTCGAATAAAGAAAGCGTGGTCTCAGAAATTCGCCGTTATACAGAAACATTGGACACAGCAAATGAAGGTGAGAGTATTGCCATTTCATTTGAAGATGAAATAGATATCAGTCGAGGAGCCGTGTTGGTTCATGCTACCGATACACTGACACCGCAACAGTCCATCGAGGCAACTGTGGTTTGGATGGATGAAAAAGTGGCGACACCAGCGTCCAAGTGGTTGATCAAAGTCGGATCGCGCGAGTTTCCCGTAAAATTGCAAACGATCGAATACCGATTGGATCCACTGCAAGCAAATTCGCAAGAACCTGCAACTGCGATCGCATTAAACGACATTGCTAAAGTGGAATTACGTCTATCTCAGCCTGGATTTTTCGATGCGTACGCAACAAACAAACGAAATGGAACCTTCATTTTGATTGATCCGCAGTCCAACAATACTGTAGCTGTGGGATTTAAAGAATAGAAAAAGCATGTTGTGCAGAAACACTTCTGTGTAGAAGAGTACGAAAGAGAAACCTGCTAATTAAAACAATCTTTGCACAACACGAAGCCTTCTGTCGATTTCGATGGAAGGCTTTTTTGAAATCAGGGAATCGTTCGAAGGATATTCTTATCTTCAAGGAAATTAAACGAAATTCAAATGGGCTGGATCATTTTTATTGGAGGGTGGATTCTTCTTTTTGTAGTGATTATTTGGTCGACTTACAACAAGTTTGTACGCGCAGAAAATCAAGTAGACGAAGCATTGAGCGTCATAGATGTGCAGTTAAAAAAACGATTCGACCTAATTCCCAATCTCGTGGAAATGGTGAAAGGGTACAACGAACACGAAGCAAAGGTGTTACTGGAAATTGTAGCAAAGCGAGGCAATCTTCCCGAAGCAACGGCATCAAAAGCGGTCATGGACGGATCGATCACAGCGCAATTAAAATCGTTTCGCATGCAAGTAGAGAATTACCCCGAATTAAAAGCGAATGCCCAATTTTTAAAACTGATGGATGGATTAAGTACTGTTGAGGACGAGTTGGCGATGGCGCGACGTTATTACAACGGAACGGTACGCGATTTTCACAACAAATTGGAGGTCTTTCCCAATGTTCTTTTCGCTGGAATGTTCGGCATGAAAAAGAAAGCGTTCTACGAAATCACTGCCGATGAAGCCGTGCGCCCCGAAATTGAATTGACAGAGAACAATGAAAAATAGTATCTATTTCCTTCTAATCCTCTTTATCTGCAGCGGAAGCCTTTTTGCACAAGAGGTAATTCCCGATCCGAATGTGGAACGTGTTCTGGACTTTCACAGTGATATTGTTGTGAACAAAGACCGCTCAATGCTGGTGACGGAAACCATTAAAATTAATGCTTGTCAAAACGATATCAAACGCGGTATTTATCGGGAAATTCCGCTTACCTATGTCAATAAAGAAGGGACTTATCGACTTGCTTTTGATTTGATAGAGATTAAAAGGGACGGCGCGAAAGAATCGTACCACACCGAATGGCGTGAAAATGGCATTGCGATTTACGT
>JBNKGN010000132.1:0-8457 GCA_050289845.1 Crocinitomicaceae bacterium
AAAACGGACAACTGAAAAAATACTACGCGGTGAACCTTCCTGTTGATTTTAGTCGTGACGGAACCGCTATAACTTTTGATTATAAGGCAGATTCAGGTGTTGCACCAGATACATGCAACTACGATAAAGTAATTGCTGTGAACAACGTGAAATAACCGCGATTCGAGTCGAAATTATTTCTGAAAGGGCGGTGCGCCCTTTTTTTTATGGTGTAATCTGTAGCAATTCTTTGATTTTTTCGAATGCCGCTCTGTTGGATGGGTGATCTAATGCCAAAAGGATTTTGGATTTCTCTGCAGAGGTTAAATGCCATGAGAGGGAAATCCGCTCGTCTTTACGTTGCATCAAATTCAGCGAAACAATATCGATAGGAAAAGCGAGTGATTTCATTCCTAAAGCTGCCAATTCTTCCTGATTGTAATTCTGAACGCGTGGAAAATTTTTGTACATATTTCCAAACGGTAGGGTGATCTTGTCTATGAATGAAACCTCTTTAAACGTTTCGTTGTCATAAATCTTTTTCGAGTCACGAATTTCAACGATGATAACCCCAGAAGTGTTTTCCTGAATCCAATCTTTGAGTGAGTGCAAATAAAGCATCATCGTTTTCGAACCGTAATTGTCGCGAATACCAGCGTCCATTAACTGAATTTCTGGAATTGTGGGTAGTGTAATCATCGGCATCACGAACGGAAAGGTGGCACTTGCTCTTAATACCGAACTAAAGCGTATGGCGTCGATGTTCTGTTCTTGAAGTAGACTGTGAATATCGATATTCTCGAAGACACCGGATCTCGAAGTCTCGGCGTAATAACCACTCGCCAAAAAGTTAATGGGTTGCGCTGCTACAAACAAACGACGACCGTCATTAATAATCGTTGGGGTAAAGATCATCGTAGGAATCATCCCTTTTTTCTCGTATGGAGCGTAAAATCCCAGAGAATTATCCAGAAATGGCGCGGTATTGTTAAGCAATTGCTTTTCGAAGGCATATCCACGGTCTTTGGTGTAGCTGTTGGAACCAAAAGAGACGCGCTGGTACCGAACAAAAATATCGTTCGTGGAAGCCATAAAGGAAAGACGGTTTAGGATGTCGCGCCCAATACTTTTTTGGACTTCCTTTTCGTTCATCGGTGGCTCTTTCCCCAGGATTTTGTTTAGATAAACGTCGCGATAGAAGGCGGCACCAACCATTCCTCCAGAGGCGCCTGTAATCATTTGAGTGTGTTGGGAAAAATTTCCAGAGGTTTCTTTGTCCAGTTCTTGTAATACCGACGTGGTCCACATTGCACTTCTAGATCCACCGCCCGAAGTTGTAATAATCACAAGTTTTGGTTTGGCTTCACCTGTTTGTTGCTTCCAATTTGAAAGGGTGTTCAGGTAATTTTTGTACGATTGTTTGTTTAAAGTTGGATCTTTGGAAATCGCCCGAATTTTGGAGACAGAGTATTCTGTCAATTCCTTTTTATGGTAGTCAAGACCGAAGGCATAACTGGAATAATGAAACATGCCCGAAGTTTGACTCAGATAATTCATCGAAACAATCACCACAATAATTATGGGGTAGAACCAGGTTTTGAGCCAGGAATGAAGGGAGCTATAAAGCATGAGACATATCGTGAAAAGCAATATGATACTCGTGGCTGCGGGCATCTCCATAAACTCATATTCACTAAAAAATCCAAGGCCAAAAAAGATTAATATGGTGAGCATCTCGTAGATGGAGGCGCTGATTCTGTTTTTTGCAAATGTGGCTTCAACCAGTTCGCGATCAAAATGTTTTGAACTTCGACTTGCCTTTATTTTGAGTCCTTTCCCGAGATAAAGAGAACGCATTTCACGTTGTTTACGAAAAATCTCATACCATTTATCGTTTTGATAGGTCACCGATTTGAACGGTTTAACACTTCCTCCGTCGACGGGCGTGGTTTTAATCATCCGAAAGAAAAGCGCCCATGACAATGCTAGAAAAAGTGCAATTCCCAGGAGGAAGGTAAGAGCGAACAACACAATCACGGATGGATCGGCAAATTCCTCTGTACGCTGAAAGGTCGACATATTGATAATATAATTGATCACAAATGCCAGTGGGATGAGTGCGTTGTTTACGCAAAACTTATAAAAAGGACGGTTTAACGTTATGAGGAAAGGGTAGAGGGGACCGAGTCGAATGTAACTATAGGTATTAAACCCCATGATGAATCCTCCGAGAGAGAATCCTACAAGAAAAAAAGAGGTAATTGAGGTTGCGTCCAAATATTCGGGAGAAAGAAAAAGAAATGGAACACCAAAAGCTGAACCCCAGACATCGTTGATGATTCCGAATAGAATGGCCCAAAAAATAATGGAAATGACATTGTGCTTTAGGTGAGAGAGAATCAACTGCAACGGAAAAAACGCCGTGACAAGTGAAAAAATGCTCCAATCCTGATTGTGTATCCTCATACTATAATACTAACGAAAGTCTGGGACAATTCGTTAACGGATACCCAAAAAATCCACTAAAGGCTAAATTTTTGAAGTAATGCCGCGAAATCTGCTGGTGGTTGTGTGGGACGCATGGTTTCTTTTGTTACAAAAACAAGCGTGGTGGCACCTTCACAGATCAGTTTGTCTTCCACGTGAATGGTGTAATCGAAATGCAGTCGTGCGCCTTTTAAAGAACGAACATGAGTTGTGATCTCTAGAGCGTCATCGTAAAGTGCTGGTGCTTTGTAGGTGACTTCAAAATGAGAAACAGGTAACATGATACCACGAGCTTCAAGACTTTTATAACTCATTCCTAAAGCGCGTAACGCCTCTACACGACCAACTTCAAAATACTGCGCGTAATTGCCATAATAGGAATACCCCATTTGGTCTGTTTCACCATATCTGACTCGAAGTGTTGTTTTGTGATTAAATGTTGTTTCCATTGTTTATAACTCAAGTTTCAAAAATAATGAGTCTTTTGACGTAAAGGCTAAAATTAAAAGTGTATTTTCATGGTACGCGAGTGGTAGATGTTGAACTTACTCGTTTTAGTTCGCTGAGGGATAAAACATTAGTTATACTTATGTGAACGGAATGTTAAGAAGCGATGAAAGTGTTAAAAAAATCGGAAGTAAAACTTTTTAGAAAATCAACCTCATTAGCACTTTTTTTTTAACTTTTTTATGTAAATATTTGTCCTCACAAGAACGAACCGCTAACAGCTTTTTTTCTATGAAGGAAATGTTGGTGATTTGTGGAGAGTACAAACCTATTTAACCAGAATTTAAAATGAGCAAAAATCACGAAGGAGTTTGGGACGCTTGTCTAAAAGTAATTAAGGATAATGTCTCGTTGCAAGCCTTTAAAACGTGGTTTGAACCCATAGTACCTGTCAAACTTGAAAGCGATATTTTAACCATTCAGGTTCCATCACATTTTTTTTACGAGTGGCTTGAGGAGAACTATATTGTACTTCTTAAAAAAGTAATTAAAAAAGAACTTGGAACTGAAGGACGTTTGGAGTACAGTATTATCATGGAGAATAACCAAACCAACACTACCCCTTATACTGTTAAGTTACCAGCATTAAATAAAAAAGCATTACGCAACTCTCCTGTAGCAATGCCTTTAAACGTAAACGAAAATCAAATTCGCAACCCTTTCATTATTCCAGGGTTGAAAAAAGTGAATGTTGATTCCAATTTAAACCCCTCATATTCTTTCGAGAATTTTGTGGAGGGAGATTGCAACCGTTTGGCACGAGCATCAGGTTATGCCGTTGCAAACAAGCCCGGAGGTACTGCGTTTAATCCTTTGTTGATCTACGGAGGTGTGGGACTTGGGAAAACCCATTTAGCACATGCTATCGGAATTTCGATTAAAAATCAATTTCCAAACAAGACTGTTTTATATGTAGGATCTGAAAAATTTGCGCATCAATTTATCGACGCAATTAAGAATCAGACCACAAACGACTTTATACATTTCTATCAGATGATTGATGTTCTGATCATTGATGATGTACAATTCTTTTCAGGAAAAGAAAAAACACAAGATGTCTTCTTCCACATCTTTAATCACTTGCACCAAAACGGAAAACAAATTATCCTTACGAGCGATAAACCACCTGTGGAAATGCAAGGAATGGAGCAACGTCTTCTCTCACGCTTTAAGTGGGGATTGTCTGCGGATCTAAGTGCTCCCGATTTAGAAACGCGCATGGCGATTCTAGAGAAAAAAATGTACGGAAACGGAATTGAACTTCCGAAAGAAGTTGTTGAATACTTGGCGTACTCCATCAATACCAATGTGCGTGAGATGGAAGGTGCATTGAATACGCTATTGGCTCAGGCTTCTCTCAACAAAAAAGCGATTACACTGGAGTTGGCGAAACAAATGGTCGACAAATTTGTGAAGAATACAGCACGTGAAGTGTCTATCGAATACATCCAGAAAGTTGTATGTGATTATTTCGACTTGCCGTTAGAGATTTTGAAATCAAAAACACGTAAGAGAGAAGTAGTACAGGCGCGTCAGATCTCGATGTATTTCTCTAAAAAAATGACCAAGTCGTCTTTAGCGAATATTGGAGCGCACTGTGGAGGAAAAGATCACGCAACCGTTTTGCATGCGTGTAGAACAGTGACGAACTTGTCCGAAACAGACAAACAATTCCGATCGTATCTCGAGGATTTAGAGAAAAAATTGACGATCCAATAATCGGAACGAAACTAAAACATTATTTGAAAAGCGGTCATTCTTAACGGAATGACCGCTTTGTCTTTTGTGTCATGCATACGAATTGCGCTCTTCAGAAATTTCACTCAAGTATTGAACAAATTCATACTCGTTGCCATCCGCGTCTGTGAAATAATCACGAATTCGAAATTGTTCGACTTGTTTTGGAAAATCTCTTTGATACCCAGCAGCGAGCAGGCGTTTTGCTATCAATGCGACATCGTCTACGACAAATCCAAGATGATTGATCCCTGAATTAGCGTAGTTCTTTTTGATTGTCGGCGTATCGATTGCTTCGTTCAGTGCTACATACGTGTCGTTGTCGCCGAGGTGAATCCATTTTCTGCCATTACTGATACCTCCACCACGAATCTCGAAATGAGGGAATGCGGTTTGGAAAAAGTTGGTAGCTGCATCCAAATCTTTAACAGTGATATTGGCGTGTTCTAAATATATTGATTTCATATTGCGTGTATTTTTGTGTCTTCAAAGATTTAAAATTTCGATGTGGCCGACTAAAAAATATTTTTATACGCCGATAAATAAAATCAATACAAAAAAAAACGCCACCCTTTCGGATAGCGTTTTCAGAATAATTTTCTTTAGGATTTGCGCTTAATGTTTTAGAAGTTTGCCTGAATACACTTTGTCAGATGTCGTGATGGTTACCATGAAAACATTTCCATCTACCTCTGATAAATCCAAATCAAAACGATTTCCTCCTTTCTCAGCATTCAATGTCGTTTTAACAACTGTTCTTCCATCGAAACTTGTTACCTGAAGGAATACCTCTTCATTCTTGTACGAATTGAAAATCACCTCCGTTTCTCCAGAGGTAGGGTTCGGGTAGAATGAAAGTAAATCGTATACATCATCTAAGATATTTACCGCACGAACTTCAGAATATCTGTTTCCGCCGTTTACATCAAATTGATTCAATCGGTAGTAGTTAACGCCAACGTGCGGGTTAGGATCAGCAACGTAGTATTGCGTTTGCATCGAAGTTGTAAGTTGTCCTTTAACACTATGGATTACTTCGTAGGTTTTTCCATCGTAAGAGCGTTCAACTTCGAAGTGATCGTTGTCTTTTTCAGATTCAGTAATCCATTGAAGATCAACTACGTGTTCGTCTGGGACATAAGTAGCGTTAAATTCAGACAACTCTACTGGAAGAATGGTACAGTCCAATGAAGCGGTACCTCCAAAACCAAGGTTGAATCCACTTCCAGATACATTCGGGCTCCATTCGTCAACCACAATAATAAATGTTTGACCAGCGATTGCATTGATAGATGCCAATTGTCCATTTCCAGTTACGTCTTCCGTAAAGTCAACATCACCTCCTGTACCAGTAACTCCCGTCGTACCAGAATCGGTACAGCGCAATGGAGCACCAAGAGAGCCACATGTAGCGTTGGGTCCATATACAGCAAAGTCATAATCATCTGTAGGATCTATCGGATTGATTGTGATGTCAATGGTTCCGGTAGTTTGTGCTTGTATTGTATACCACATAGAATGGTTTTCTCCACCAGCGGGACAAGCGGTACCTGTACAGCCTTCTGCAACGATTCCAGGACCTGTTGCGTCACCAGGTACGGTTGCACCTGAACACAGTGGTACTAAATTAATGCAGTCATTTGGGTCGGTTCCATTAGGTCCTCCTGCGCAGGGGACACAGGTGAGTGTGGCATCCCAGCCGGGAGCTGTCCCCGTTCCATCCGAGTAAAATCGAAATGTTAAACAACCACTGGCGTCCGTGGAGGTGTATGAGAAGGGGGTTGATGCCGTCAAGTCACCATTTAGTCCAGTGATACCAGCGTAGTTTGTAGCACTTGCCGGAGCTGTAACGAAATCCGCACTATTTTGTGTTGGGCCATTTTTTACCAGTAAGAAGTCCCATCCTGCCTCAATATTAAACGAATTGAAGGTAACGGACATACATTGACCTGCTTGGTCTGGACAGAAAACACGATAAATTTGGTTGGTACTGTTTGAATAGTTACCAGTTGTATTTCCGTCATCAGCATAGGTGAAAGGTCCGCAATCGGCAACAAGACAGCTTCCAACATATTCGTTGTTAATTCCAACAGTTGGATGTGTGTAATCCGCTAGCACAGGACAAGGGACACAGCTAATAGCAGCAGTCCATCCTGGACGCACTTGAAATCCGTTCGATGTGAACCAAAAAGTAAGACATCCTGTAGAGGATACAATTACGCCCGGCGCCGTTGTAGTATTTGTAAAACCAGCAATTTGCGTAGATGCGGTAGTTGGACCATCATGAATGGTGAGGATGTCACCATTTCGCAAAGACAACGCAGAAATATTCACTTGAATACATTGTCCTCCCGTAGCACAAAAGGTTGTGACACTATTTTCATTATTGCTATAACTTCCTCCAGCTCCTCCGGAATCGTAGAATGTGCCACTACACGTATTGTAAGTAGTTGTTCCACCTGATGCTATATATGTTTGAGCCATTAATGCCCCAGACATTAATAGAAACGCTAAAAGTGTGTAAAATCTATTCATTGTGTAGTAGAATTAATGGTGGCTTTTAATTTCATTTTGATCTTTCCCTGTCATTCGACGACGTGAGTATAGCAGAATCACAACATGGTTGTCAAGGTCTCTATAAGCTTGATCAAAAGTGTCATGACGCAAATACTCGATCGAAGTTAAGTCCAATAGATCGAGTATCGTACTGTCACCATTGTCAAAAGGGTAATCGACCAATTCATAGTCAACACCATAGCGCTGTTCATTCGACAGTTCTCCAGCGGCGCTGATTTTACGACTGTCTGAGTTCGTAGGGGTCTGTGCAGAGCAAGCAAGACCAAGCAGCGAAAAACATAAGAATACTAGTGTTCGCATGATAATTACTGTGTTAGGGTTAAAAAAAGTAGTGGAAATAAATTGACTACAGTATATCTACGGGAAACGATCTGGCACGGACGACTCAAATTCTTGAATAGACGGTCCAATTTGCTATTGAACAGTACCTTTTTCTCCACAAGAAAATGATTCGTAAAATCGAATCTTGATAAAATAGATAGGTCGGCTGACATGCTTTTGTGAGTTAGCGTTACTGTAGTTTAAAACAAAGGTACGGAAATTTGAAATAAATGTTACCATAGAGATTGAAATTAAAGAGCTAAAAATGAGTATTTAAGGAGTTTGCTATAGGATTTTACTGTTTTGAATGTATACTTTATCGGTTTTTTTGTTCTGGATTTTAACATTTTCGGGAAATCGACGTACCTGTAGGCGTTGTTTTATTTGATATTAGTAACATTGCAATGAATGAATGAATCTTCGATGAATGTTGATTTTGAATATCGCACCTTGGATCGCCGTGGTGAAGGTTTTTATAAAGAAAAAGGTTCCAAATTTATTGGGATTGCCGTACCATGTGCTACTGAAGCGAAGGCGAAAGCTTTTTTAGAAGAATGGCGAAAGGAACACCATCAGGCGAGACACTTATGTTATGCCTACAGATTTGGTGTGAATGGAGAAGTGTATCGAGCCAACGATGACGGAGAACCCTCGAATTCGGCTGGAGCGCCTATTTTGGGGCAACTTCAGTCGTTTGAAATTACAAATGTTTTAATTGGAGTTGTGCGCTATTATGGTGGGACTAAATTAGGCGTAGGTGGTTTGATTAATGCTTATCGAACAGCGGCGAAAGAGGCTATCGAAAATTCAAAAATTGTTGTCAAAGAAGTATTCGATCATGTTGAACTC
>JBNKGN010000133.1:0-8453 GCA_050289845.1 Crocinitomicaceae bacterium
TTTCTCGGCAACAACGGGTTGTTGTTTAACTTGCTGTGCCGCAGAATTCGCTATTGCCTGATCGTAACCTTCGCGATTTGGAACTGCTGCAGGAGCAGGAGCGCTATTGGTTTGGGCATTGCTGTAATTGCTTTGCGCTGGAATCGACTTATTGGTGCTTTCAATTTCCTGTTCTTGTGGAATGTCCAATTTTGCTAAAAGTTCAATCGTTTCAGCATTCAATCGTTTCAGCATTCCTTTGAACAATTCAAACGATTCCAATTTGTAGACCAATAATGGATCTTTTTGCTCGTATTGTGCATTGTGAACCGCAGATCGTAAATCATCCATTTCACGCAAATGCTCTTTCCATTCATCATCGATCATTCGCAGAACAATGTTCTTTTCGAATTCCTTCGAGATCACGCGTCCTTCTGATTCGTAGGCTTCTTTTAAGTTCACCGTCATTCGTACTTCGCGACGTCCATCTGTGAGAGGGAATACAATGTTTTCGTAGCGATCCGACATGTTTTCGTGTACATGCTTGATTTGTGGCATTGCCTTCGCTGCGATTTTTGCATTTTTTCTACGGTATTGCTCGCTGAATGCCTGGTACACTTTTTCAACAATGATTGCATCGTCTAAGGACTCAAACTCTGCTTCCGTCAAAGGTGCTTGCATTCCCAATAGGCGCAATAATTCTTCTTCGAATTCATGGAATTGTGTTTTAGTAAACCCGAGCACAAGTGATTCACAGAAATCGTAGAACATATTGTCGATGTCCAAATCAAGGCGTTCTCCAAAAAGCGCGTTTTTACGTTTCTTATAAATCGCTTTACGTTGTGCGTTCATTACATCATCGTATTCAAGCAAACGCTTACGAATACCGAAGTTGTTTTCCTCCACTTTTTTCTGTGCACGTTCGATCGATTTAGATACCATACTGTGCGTAATGACTTCGCCTTCTTTCAGTCCGAGACGGTCCATCAATTTAGCAATACGTTCTGAACCAAATTTACGCATCAAGCCATCTTCCAAAGACACGAAGAATTGTGAAGATCCTGGATCTCCTTGACGACCTGCACGACCTCTTAACTGACGGTCGACACGACGTGAATCATGTCGCTCTGTACCAATAATGGCCAAACCTCCTGATTCTTTAACGCCTTCTCCCAATTTGATATCGGTACCACGACCCGCCATGTTTGTTGCGATAGTTACAGCTCCAGCTTTCCCTGCTTCAGCGACAATCTCCGCCTCCATTTGGTGGTATTTGGCGTTCAGTACTTTATGCGTAATGCCTTTCATTTTTAGCATACGACTCAACAACTCAGAAATTTCAACGGTTGTTGTACCCACCAATACTGGTCGGCCTGCAGCAACTAGCTTTTCAATTTCTTCAATAACGGCATTGAATTTTTCACGCGCCGTTTTAAAAACCAGGTCATTTTGGTCTTTTCGTTGAATTGGACGGTTGGTAGGAATCACAACTACGTCGAGTTGATAAATATCCCAGAATTCTTTTGCTTCCGTTTCCGCTGTACCAGTCATCCCCGCAAGTTTGTGGTACATTCGGAAATAGTTCTGAAGGGTAATCGTAGCATAGGTTTGTGTTGCCGCCTCCACTTGAACGTCTTCTTTTGCTTCAATCGCCTGGTGCAATCCGTCCGAATAACGGCGACCTTCCATGATACGTCCCGTTTGTTCGTCTACGATTTTCACCTTACCATCCATGATTACGTATTCTACTTCCTTTTCGAAGAGAGTATAAGCTTTCAATAATTGGTTGACAGAATGAATACGCTCTGATTTGATGCTGTAGTCACGAATTAATCCGTCCTTGCGCTCAATGAATACCTCTGGAGCAAGATTTTCCTTTTGGAGTTCCGCAATTTCCGAACCGATATCAGGCATTACAAAGAATTGGCGGTCGTCACTTCCAGAAATTAGGTCAATACCTTTGTCGGTAAGTTCAATCGTATTGTTTTTTTCGTCGATAACAAAGAACAGTTCTTTGTCGATTTTCTTCATGTGCTTTCCTTGCTCTTGCATATAGAAGTTTTCTGTTTTCTGCAAGTGCGCCTTAATTCCAGGCTCAGAAAGATATTTAATTAAGGCTTTGTTTCTAGGTAAGCCTCTGAATGCACGTAACAAGGCGATTCCACCTTCTTCCAACATTTTTTTCGGGTCTTGCCCTTCAGTTGTTTGTCCGTTGATTACCACTAACAAGCGTTTTGCATCGGCCAAACACTGAGTAACAAATTTCTTTTGAGCTGCCACGATATTTTCAACACGTGGTTTCAGTTGATAAAACTCGTGCTCATCACCGCGCGGCGTAGGACCTGAAATGATCAATGGTGTACGAGCATCATCAATCAATACAGAATCGACCTCATCGATAATTGCGTAGTGGTGTTTTTGTTGTACCAAATCTTCCGTGCTTCCTGCCATATTGTCACGCAAGTAATCGAAACCGAATTCATTGTTTGTTCCGAAAATAATGTCCGATTTGTATGCTGCACGTCGTTCGGCAGAATTGGGTCGGTGTTTATCAATACAATCGACACTCAATCCGTGAAACTGGTAAAGGGGCCCCATCCATTCGGAGTCACGTTTTGCAAGGTAATCGTTCACTGTTACGACGTGTACTCCTTTCCCAGAAAGCGCATTTAAATATACAGGTAAGGTTGCAACTAGCGTTTTTCCTTCTCCCGTTTGCATTTCGGCGATGTTTCCATTGTGAAGAACACCTCCTCCCATCAATTGCACATCGTAGTGCACCATGTTCCATTCTACCTCGGCGCCCGCAGCAGTCCATCGCTTGTGCCAAATAGCAGTGTCGCCATCAATGGTGATACCATCTTTTTTCGCTGCAAGGTCACGATCAAAATCTTGTGCAGTAACCGTCAATTGACCATTTTCAGCCCATCTTCGCGCTGTTTCTTTAACCACAGCAAATGCTTCTGGGCGAATTTCTTCAAGAATTTCTTCGATTTTCGCGTCAATCGTTTCGGTCATTTTGTCGATTTTCTCGAACAAATCTTCCTTATCATGGATGGGCGTGTTTATATCGTCAGCTACCTTTTTTAGTTGGGTCAATTCGTCTTCGAGTGCTTGTGTACCTTCTGTGATCATCTTTTGGAAGACTGCTGTTCTTCCCCGAAGTTCGTCATCAGAAAGTTGTGCCATCTGCTGTGAAAAAGCATTCGCCTTGTCAATGGATGGTTGGTATGCCTTTCTGTCTTTCGCCGATTTGTCGCCAAATAAGGATTTTAGTATGTTAACTGCCATGTGCTTTCAAAATAGAGGATGTAAAAATAATAAATTCCCACCCTCAAAGTGTATTTAGATTCGTTTTTCCATCACGCACTCGTCATAAATTATTCCAAGTTGTTCAATGCTGACAAATTGTCGTTCCATTCTGTTGATAAAATCGATCGTTTCACAGATTGTTTTCAAAGGATTCGTACTATCTTTGCGCCATGCATGAAAAAATTCTTATCCTTGATTTTGGTTCGCAATACACGCAGTTGATTGCCAGAAGAGTACGCGAACTTAATATTTATTGTGAGATCCACCCATGGAACAAATGTCCCGAGCTAACAAGTGACATTAAAGGGGTGGTTTTGTCCGGGAGTCCTTTCTCTGTTCGTGACGAAAAATCACCAAAACCAGATTTAAGCGCTTTTAAAGGTAAGTTGCCGTTGCTCGGTGTTTGTTTTGGAGCACAGTATCTCGCACACAATTTTGGAGGAGAAGTCATGCCTTCTTCCACACGTGAATATGGTAGAGCGAATCTTTCGTATGTAGACAATACAAACGTTCTCACGAAAGGAGTGTCGAACGGGTCGCAAGTATGGATGTCGCACGGCGATACGATCAAAATTATTCCGTCCAATTATAAGGTGATTGCAAGTACCGCGGATGTCGAAGTTGCAGGATACCAAATTGAAGGAGAACAAACCTTTGGAATTCAATTTCACCCAGAAGTATATCACTCTTTGGAGGGAACCCTGCTTTTGAAAAATTTCTTGGTCGATGTCTGCGGCTGTTCACAAGATTGGACACCTGATTCATTTGTCGACGAAACCGTTAAAGTCCTTAAGGAGCAAATTGGAACGGACAAAGTGATTTTGGGACTTTCCGGAGGTGTAGATTCTTCCGTAGCGGCGGTACTTCTGCACAAAGCCATTGGAACCCATCTTCACTGTATTTTTGTGGACAATGGTTTGTTGCGGAAAAATGAATTTCAATCCGTTTTGGAATCGTACAAAGGAATGGGGTTGAACGTTAAAGGTGTGGATGCCAGTAATGAATTTTACAGTGCCCTTGCAGGTTTGACGGATCCTGAAGCGAAACGTAAGGCAATCGGAAAAGTATTTGTGGACGTTTTTGATGCCGAATCAAAATTGGTAGAAGACGCCAAATGGTTGGGACAAGGAACAATTTATCCCGATGTGATTGAATCCGTTTCCGTTTCTGGAGGTCCAAGCCAGACGATTAAATCGCACCACAACGTGGGTGGTTTGCCCGATTACATGAAATTGAAAGTGGTAGAGCCTTTGAAACTATTGTTTAAGGACGAGGTTCGCCGTATTGGAAAATCCTTGGAGATTGATCCTGCGATTTTAGGTCGTCATCCATTTCCAGGTCCGGGATTGGGAATTCGTATCCTCGGAGATGTCACACCTGAAAAAGTAGCGATCCTTCAAGAAGTGGATCACATTTTCATTTCCTCGTTAAAAGAGGCGGGATTGTATGACGATGTTTGGCAAGCAGGTGCGATCTTTTTACCTATCCAATCCGTTGGGGTGATGGGGGATGAGCGTACTTACGAAAATGCAGTGGCATTGCGAGCGGTAACTTCGACAGACGGTATGACTGCCGACTGGTGTCATCTTCCTTA
The DNA here is from genome assembly GCA_050289845.1 of Crocinitomicaceae bacterium. GTDB lineage: Bacteria > Bacteroidota > Bacteroidia > Flavobacteriales_D > Crocinitomicaceae > UBA4466. The sequence continues at coordinate 4,886 of JBNKGN010000133.1, forward strand.
TGATTTTTTGGCAAAAGTTTCGAATAAGATCATCAATCAGGTGAAAGGCATTAACCGCGTGACATACGACATTAGCTCGAAGCCGCCAGCAACCATCGAGTGGGAGTAATCCTATTTCATGGCATGCGAATTGTTAATTCTATTGCGTAAATTTGAAGTATGCGTAAGATTCTACTCACTATTTTATTGCTGCAATCAGCATTTTTATATGCACAGCCTGGTGTAGCCCCTGAAAAAGAAATTGAAGGGAAACGCTATTATGCACACAAAGTTGAGGCGGGGAACACCCTTTGGGGATTGCAGCAAATGTATGGCGTCAAAGTTGAAGACATCATGCAGGCCAATCCTGAGTTAAGTTCAGGTTTGAAAACAGGACAAACGGTTCTCGTGCCAATTCAAGGAGCGGCTGTTCAGGAAGTGATAACCTCCGAATATAAAGTGAAACGCGGAGAAACGTTATACGGACTTTCGCGGAAATTTAATACGACAGTCGACGAATTAATTCGCTTGAATCCTGAGTTAGGAACAGCATCTCTACAAAAAGGACAAACGATTCAAGTTCCTGGGAATTTTGTTGATACCGATCCAGTCGAAGTTGTGGATGCGCCAGTACTTGTAGATACGGTACCCAATCCATTTGTGGTGGATACTATTGAAACAAGTAACGGTACAACGCATGCCGTTCAGGTAAAATTTAGCGATTCTATTGTGCGTCATAAGGTGTTGGCGCATGAAACCATGTACAGCATTTCCAAACGATTTATGGTGCCAATTGAAACCATAATGAAGGAAAATAAATTGTCTTCCACGCAATTGAGTGAAGGGCAAATCCTTGTTATTCCAGTGAAGCAGGAAAGCATTGAAAAATTAGAGATTAAAGCTGTGCCTGATCCATTTGGGCCCGATGGAACCACTCCAATTGAATTTGAAAAGAAAGACCGTTACAAGGTAGCGGTGATTGCACCTTTCTTCTTGGATCATGGCAAAGGATATTCTGCGTATGTTTCGGAAGTCGCTACGCAGTTTTACATGGGGGCAACATTGGCATTGGATACACTTGAGAAAATGGGATTTAAAGCGGATGTTCAGTTTTATGATTCCAAAAGAGATTCCGCAGCGATCATGCAGATTTTGAATACACCGGGATTTGAAAACACAGACTTGATCATCGGTCCTTTCTTTCCAAATACACAAAAATTAGTAGCCAATTATTGTAAAGAACATTCGATTCGCATGATTACGCCTGTGGCTACTGAAACAGGTATTTTAGAACACAATCCTGTGGTTTATGCTGCCGTTCCGTCGCCGATCACTTTGATGAAAGGTCTTGGAGCCTATGTTGCAACAAATCATAAAGCAGATAGAATCATTTTGGTTAAACCTGCGAAAGAGGAAGATCTACCTTTATACAATGCATTCAGGGATGCTTATAATGCAGCTGAAGTTTCAGGTACCAAAGCAGCTCTAAACGAGACAACAATGGAAGGGATGAAACATTTGATGACCAAAACGGGAAACAATGTATTTATCATGCCGACTACGAACCGCTACAATGCCTCCAAATTAGTGAGCGAAGTTAGTCGTTCGGATTTCAGAGCACGAAAAGACGGAATTATTATCTACGGAACCAAAGAATGGGCGGAAATAACAGATATTCATAACGCGTACAAAAACAAGTACAATATGCGTTTTGCAAATCCTACGTTCGTTGATTATTACGAAGAATCAATGATTCGGTTGAACAAAAAATATCGGAGACAGTTCAATACGGATTTACCAAAAATGGCTGTGCAAGGGTATGATATTGTATTGTTCGCATGTTCCGCGTTCTTCCTGGATGGGAAACCTGTGGATTTAATGATGAACGAATTTCAAATGGAGCAGGTGAGCGCTGGTGACGGCTTCGAAAATGCACACATTTTTATTGTAGAACAAGAAGATTTCGAATTGGTCAATGCCGATTTGATGGGGGATGACTAAGACGCAGATATCAAAAGCTTTTCAGGACTTGCAAGACCGCATTTGTGCGCGTGTTGAACAAATTGACGGTGTTTCCAAATTTCAGGAAGACCTCTGGGAGCGACCCGAAGGTGGTGGTGGTAGAACACGAATCATTACAGGGAAGGGGGTGATTGAAAAAGGTGGAGTCAATTTTTCTGAAGTCTTCGGAGTTGTTACCGACATGATGCGTGGCAATACGGAAATCACCGCGGATGCATTTTTTGCCACTGGAGTTTCTATCGTGCTTCACCCCAACAATCCACATGTACCGATCATTCACATGAATGTTCGCTATTTCGAGTTAAGTGATGGAAAGTTTTGGTTCGGTGGAGGTATCGATCTCACCCCGCACTATGTTGTTCCACAGCAGGCGAAACAATTTCATAAAGGACTGAAAGAGGTGTGCGACACCTACCATTCTGATTTCTATCAAAAGTTCAAGGCCTGGGCAGACGATTATTTCTTTATTCCACATCGCAATGAAACGCGCGGTATCGGCGGGATCTTTTTTGACCATTTGAGTCCTTCCAGCGGATTGGACAAGGCAACGTTATTAAATTTCTGTATTGCTTTAGGTGATGCTTTTCCTGAATTATACGCCGCTCAGGTAGCTCAAGGAAAGGATCTTGCGTATTCAGATGCAGCGATCGATTGGCGAAATACACGTCGTGGACGTTATGTCGAATTCAATTTAGTCAACGACCGTGGAACAAAGTTTGGACTTGTTTCTGGTGGGAGAACAGAATCTATTTTGATGAGTTTGCCAGCAACAGCGCAATGGGAATACAACAAGCAAATAGCTTCGGATAGCCCTGAATCAAAGACCTTGGAATTGCTTCGTAAAGGTATTGACTGGGTCAATGCCTAATCAACTGTTGTTCAACTAATGGCTCACAGTTTGTTGTTAAAATTATTCGTAAATTAGCCCAGAACTATAAAACACTCAATCAGGAACGTGGAATATTCATTTAACCAATGATCATTTTCACAAACGAAAAGTTTTTACGTGGCAACCTTTTCAAAATTTTAACGTTCACTAATTGAGAAAACTAACGAACTGCAATGAAAACAGCTAAAATTATCACAGTTATTCTGTTGATCAATGGTGCTTCCTACGCACAAGAAACACCCACCAATTCAAGTGAATTACCAGTAGTAAATCCTGCTCCAGTGGAAAACGTTAGAGCAGAAGAGCGAAAAGCGGTGCGGACGGAAGTTCGTCAAAATGGTAGTGCAGTTACGATTTCCAAGAGACCAGGAGAGGCGCAACGTACACATGATCTCGCATATTACAACGAAGAAATTGCAAAAATCGATGCACACGTGAATGCGATCGATGCAAAAATAGCTCTGGTAAACGCTGATCCAACTCAAAAAGCCGAAGCACAAGCGAATGGTTGGTTTGAAGATATGGATCGAATCAAATCAGAATTGGCCGTAAAGAGAGCGGACCTTGTCACTAAGCGAGATAACCTTTGATTAGCTACATGAAAAATTTTCTACTTCTACTTACCCTACTGGCTCCATTTGCGGGCTTGACGCAAGGAACGAATTGTGCCGATATGGA
>JBNKGN010000134.1:0-8440 GCA_050289845.1 Crocinitomicaceae bacterium
TTCCTCCAATACTCAATGTTATTGTCCTATACCGTACATGGAATGGAATAATAAGTATCCACCTAGGCTGCAACAGCGTAACACCCCATTTGGAACAAAAAAATGTTAGAGGCTTACCTGTGGCCTGTTTTGCTCATGATAAATGTAATGTGTCAATCTCTTGGCACAGGTCCCTGGTTCGTAAGGAGTTGGTTTCCCAGGAGTTCTCATATTGAGACTTTGCTGACGAAGCAACTGCTGCTGCTGCTGCTGCTGCTTCTTCTTCTTCTCAGCAATGCAATGCTCAATTTCTTCTTCGGTGTAGGCTATGCGCTTGGCTTCAATGTCGAAAATGTGACGGTAAAAAATGAGGTGTCCATTAATCTGTGGCTTTACGTGCTTGAAAAATTCGATCTCGTCTTCTTCTTTGTCAAACCCTCTTTCCTGAACAGCCTTTCGCAACAACTGCATTGTGGTGGATATGAGTTGAATTGCTTTGTTGGCTCGGTTGCTTGGATTGTTTTCAGAATATTGCAACCGCTCAAGTTCTTCGTATAACTGTTTTGCGGTTGCTTTATAATATTCCATTGAGTAACAAATTTTAGATTCGAGGTAGAATGGGAAACTGTTACCCAACTTATCCTGTACATACAAACTTAGACAAGAAGATCGTAAACAATTTACGTACTAACTTTTTGCTCTTTGGATGGTGAATTCGGACTTAACTTTTCACGCAATACTTTCATATCATCACCTACCTTTTTCTCCAGTACTTTCGCATAAATTTGGGTTGTTGCCAATCGCGTATGCCCAAGCATTTTGGAAACGGTTTCTATTGGTACTCCATTGGATAAAGTGACAGTAGTTGCAAAGGTGTGACGAGCAATATGCGTGGTAATCTTCTTATTGATTCCGCATAACTCTGCAAGTTCTTTCAAGTAACCATTGTATCGTTGGTTTGAATCTACTGGAAGCAACTTATTACCTTTTACACAATCTGGATGCTCTTTGTATCGTTCGATTATTTCCAACGCAACTGGGAGCAATGGAACGTTTTCTTTCGTGCCTGTTTTCTTTCTGAAAGTGGTTAACCAATATTCCCCATCTATTCCAATTGTTACGGCATCTTGCTTGAAGTTGTATAGATCGGTGTATGCAAACCCCGTATAGCATTGAAAAATGAATATGTCTCTTACTTCGCGCAATCTTGGTATCATCAACTTCTTATTAATCATTGTATCAAGTTCCGATTGCGTTAGTACTATTCTTTCAGGATTCTTGTAAGTACACTTGAATTGATTGAATGGGTTCGATGGAATCCAATCGAGTGCAACAGCTTGGTTCATGATCTTCTTCACTACCTTGATAATCTTATGCGCTGTATTCGTTTGCAACTTCTCAACTGTAATCAGGTAATGATCGAACTCTGTAATGAATGAAAGGCGAAGATCCTTTAAGTGCATATCCTCAACTTTGTACTGCAGCTTCATAAATTCAATCACCTTGCTTTTGGATGATTTGTATCGAAGTAGGGTTTTGCGTGTGATCTTTCCAATCTCAACCATCTCAGCCATCTTTTGATTGTGATAGTCGAATGCATCACAGATAGTTTTGTACTTGGGTTTCTCTTTTCCTTTCCCCAGGTATCGACTTTTCAAATCTTGTGCGCTTATAACCTCATCGGATGCGACAGCAAGCACGAAGTGTTTGTGTAGTTTACTTTTGGCTTCATCCAAATAGGAATTGATTAGAGCTGCCTCAGGTTTACCTGTCTTTACTCTTTGGCTCTTCTCATCCCAATGTTTTAGATTGATCTTAAATGGTGAGGACATTTCGCAACGAGTCCCGTTCACATACAGTCTGATGTAAACTGGTGCAATTCCATTCTTTGATCGTTGCTTGTTCGGATAGAACAGGGTTTTGAACTTTTGATTTGTGTTCATATTGTTGTGTTTTAAAAATTGCGTTTCCGTTGTCGCTCAATTCAAAACACGAAAACTTTTACAATTCTAAAACATAAGACCGTAAAGGATTTACGTTTAAATCAGACAGCAGTTTTTCAGAAATTCTTGCTATCTGATTTGCTGTCTGATTTTTCACCTATTCTTTGCTTTTGTTTGATTTCGGCATTTCTTCCGAAAGTGGCTTCTTGCTTATGGATTTCTCAAATATGAGGGGTTTTAACGCAAAAAAGGCACTCGAAATGAGTGCCTTTCTGTTGTCCGACTAGGGCTCGAACCTAGACTCTTCTGGACCAAAACCAGACGTGTTGCCAGTTACACCATGGGACAGTTTCACAACTGTTCTCCGATTGACGATGTCTTCTAACAAAGACCAACGTATCGTCGCGTTGGGACGGCAAAAATAGTAACAAAATTTAATTGGACAAAAAAAGTATCAAAAATTCATACTTCTTTTCTAATTTTCTTCTCAATCGCCCTTTAATACTGGGGTTCCAAAGACTTCACTTACGACCTAACCCGCTGTTTTTGAACCCAACCACCATTTTATTCGCATTTTTTCACTTTTGATAACAACTACACTAGTCGAATATTTTTAAATTCGCAATGCCACAATTGGCAGGACTACTTATGTCCCAACTTAATTTAACCGGAAAAGAATGGACTACAGGAAAATTAACAACTATCTAGGTTGGATCGTATTTATCATCGCTACCACTGTCTACTTTATGACACTGGAAGACACCGTCAGCCTTTGGGATTGCGGGGAATACGTAACTGCAGCGTACAAACTAGAAGTAGGTCACCCTCCAGGGGCGCCGCTTTTTATGGTTCTTGGACGCCTGTCCTCCTTCTTTGCCGATCCCGAAAACGTAGCCATTTGGATCAATCGTTTGTCGGCACTTTCAAGCTCCGCGACCATTCTGTTCATGTTCTGGTCTCTTACCTTATTGGTAAAGAAGATTGTACTTCGCACCAAAAAAGAACTGGATCTGGGAGACAAAATCGCGATCTTTGGTAGCGCACTTGTTGGATCGCTTGCGTATACTTTTTCCGATTCCTTCTGGTTCTCAGCTGTAGAGGGTGAGGTATATGCGATGGCTTCTTTGTTTACCGCAATCATCTTTTGGGCTGCCCTTCGCTGGGACGATGAAATGATCAATATTCAACGAGGAGAATTGGCACCGGTTGGCTACTCTCCTGATCGCTGGATGCTACTCATCATGTTCATGCTTGGCCTTGCTATTGGGGTCCATCTCTTGGGTATCCTTGTGGTTCCTGCCATTGCTTACGTTATTTACTTCCGCTACAACGGTATTTCCAAACGCTTCTTCAGTATCTATATCGGAATTGCGGTGATCAGTGTTATCGTAGGAATCTTCCGTATTGGAATTGGCGGAGGAGAAATTTTCTCCGTGATCTTTATGAACGGATTGATTTTGGGTGTTTTGTACGCACTATTCATTTGGTCACGCACTCAGAAAGTGGTTGAATTCCTCCTTGTAGGCTTGATGTCTGTAATTATCCTAAACTTCATTCAAGAAGGCGTAATTACTGGTTCGGTGTCTTTCGCTTCGTTCCTGGAAATTGGTCTGGTAACTGGATTTGGAATGCCGTTCTTCTCGGGAACGTTCCTGTTCTTTGCCATCCTCATTTCGCTTTTCATCTATTTGTTGCGCCTTTCCAGAAGAAAAGGAAACCGTGTATTCTATAGCTCTGTGATGGGATTGTTGTTGCTTTTGATCGGTTATGGATCATTTGCTGTTATCGTTATTCGTTCGAATGCCAATACTCCTTTGGATGAAAATGACCCAGAAAACCTGGTAACACTTCACTCCTACTTGAAACGCGATCAATATGGTCACGCACCACTATCTTACGGTCCTTACTTCAACTCAAAAGAGAAAGGAGGGCTTTGGGTAGACCGTGGTGACGGAAATATGCGCTGGTCCGCTCAAGAAGATCGTGAAGAATGGGATGATCAATCGCCTGTTCACATTCGTCGCTTCGTAGTATACAAAGACGATCAAATAATCAAAGCATTTAAGGACGAGAAAAAAGCAATGGAATTTGTTTCAAAAGAAAGCGGAACTTCGATGGAAGAGACCTACTTTGAGACAAATACAGACGATCGCAAAAATGCCATCGCTACCTACTCACAAAACACCTTCTTCCCGAGAATGTACTGGTCCGCAGAACCACAACGTACGGAATCGTATATTGAATGGTCAGGATATGACCCCAACGATGCATTGGCCGAGCGCTATCTTCAAGAAGCAGAAGATATGGGGGTTAGTTATGGTGAACATCCGAAAGTTGGGAAAGATGGAAAACGTCTTCCGACATTCGGTGAAAACTTGACTTTCTTCGCACGTTATCAGGTAAATTGGATGTACGTTCGTTACTTCATGTGGAATTTTGCAGGACGTCAGAATGATATACAGGGAAGTCGTGGTGCTGCCATGCGTGGAAACTGGTCATCTGGTTTCAGCATGATCGATGATGTGCGTTTGGGGAATCAAAGTGAAGCACCTTACTACACCAAACAAAACAAATCGAATAACTATTTCTATCTGCTTCCGTTGATTTTGGGACTGATTGGTTTGTTCTTCCACTTCTATCGCGCACCGAAAGATGCTTTTGTATTATTGCTTGCTTTCATCTTTACGGGACTTGCAATTGTTGTGTACCTCAACCAAAAAACACTGGAGCCACGTGAGCGTGATTACGCGTATGCAGGTTCGTTCTACTTCTTTGCCATGTGGATCGGACTCGGCGTTTATGGATTGTACGAATCGTTCAAATCCTTCGACAACGCAGGTTGGAAAAAATTGGGAATTGCCGCTGGTGGTGGACTACTCCTTTTCTTTATCATCGATATGCAAGCCGCTGTTTCGATGCCAGCCACAATTACCTGGTTGACAATTTGTGCTATCGGTGGTGCCATGATTGGTATTATGTACGGACTGCGGAAAGTGCTCAAAAAAGGTGCTCAAGCCGCTTTATTCGCCACGCTTATAGCATTGGTTGCGCCAATTATTATGGGGGTACAAGGCTGGGACGATCACGATCGTAGCTTGAAGACTTCCGCACATGATTTGGCCTACAATTACTTGAAATCTTGTGGTAAAAATGGAATCATCTTCACAAACGGAGACAACGATACTTTCCCATTGTGGTACTTGCAAGAGGTCGAAGGTAAATTTACGGACGTGCGCGTTTGTAATCTTTCTTTGATGCAAACGGATTGGTATACGAATCAAATGAAGATGAAAGCTTACGATTCAGACCCTCTTCCGATTCGATTTACCGAAGATCAAATCTTGATGTATCACGGTGGTACGGATCAAGTATTGTTCTCAGGCATTTTAGACCTGCTTTACAATGGAGCCGATGGCGAAATCGTCGAAAAAATGGTGAAACTCCGTGTGAAAGTAAGTCCAAAAGAAGCAAGAGCAGCCGCAGAACGTTTGATGCTCAATTTACCGCAAGTGTTGAACGGAGCAAAAGCCAATTCGACACAATTGGACAACCAAATGAAAAAATATGCAGCGATTGCAGCGAAACCGATTGGAGACGATCTTGCAAAATCTGTGTATGAGAAAATCTTCGTTGGATACAAAGTGCTTCAGGCGGTGAATTCAAGAAACGTAAGCATCGATCAACCGCAGTATGAGTTGCTTCGTGATGCTGTGATCAACTTTGAAAACGGTTGGGATCTTACAGATTTGAGAGATGCGATGGAATTCGTGCGCAATGATGCAAACATGATAGGCTTTGGTGAGAAAAACCAAATGCTTCGTGTCTTCCCAAGTTCTGGATTTGTGATGCCTGTGAACAAGAAAAACCTGTTGGCTTCAGGAATTGTAACACAAGCCCAATTGAAAGATTGTGCAGACGAAATCCGTTTCCGTTTCAAATACGATGCGAAACGCGATGGGATTCCTGCTTCTCGTGCGAGTCAATTAACGAAAGGAGGATTGACCAGAGAGCAAGTGATGATGCTGGATATTATTGCGAATAATAACTGGAGACGTCCGATTTCGTTCTCTTCACCTTCAGGTTCGGAGGTGTCTACAGCGATCTTGCATGGTTATTCGGGTGGATTTACCGATGGACATATCAAACAAAATGGTATGGCTTTCGAATTGACACCGTTGAAAGGACGCAGTGCAAGCATCAATCGCGACCGTATGTATGACAATTTGATGAACAAGTATCACTACGGACAAATGAACAATCCGGATGTACTTACAGATTACTATACCCGTCGTCATACGATGCAATACCGCAGTCACTTCTTGCGATTGGCACGTGAATACGCAATGGATGCCGCGCAAGCTGAACAATACTACGCGCAATCTGCTGGCAACCCCGACATCAATATTCCAGGTTTGCCGACACGTGAACAAGTAGCCGATTACAAGAAAAAAGCAGACGCATTGATTAAAAAGTCACTGAAAGTGATGCCTGCTGATATCGTTATCGACATGGGAGAGCCAAATGGTTCTGGAAGTGCTTATCAATTGGGGAATGAACAAGTTCGATCATTCTCTGATGGTGTACTCCAAGACTACGTGGAAGTATTGTACTTAATCGGCGATAAGAAAACAGCGAACGAATTGGCAACAACGTTGTGCGATCAATTGGAATCGGTGTTCAACTTCTTCGACAAGTCAGACATTCGAGTTGTTCATGGTCAACACAATATGAAAGATTTGTATGCTGCCATGGACGCCTATTTCGTGATCTTCACAGCTGTAATGGACGAAGAGGTTGGTGAACCAAACGGTGCCCTTGCAAAACGCATGGAGAAACAACTCAACAACCTTTACAGTTCGGTAATCAAATCTATGTTAAATGATTTGAAATCTGCGGCTGAAGACAACGGCGAAACTATGAGTGCTGATTCGAATGAAGCGGGGCCTTATGCGACGTCTTATTATATCATTCAAACGCATACAACAGCAATGGCTGTGCACTACGGAATGCTTGAAGACCCAACAAGACAACAAGCACCTACGGCACAACCGCGTCAGAACACTCCTTCGCCTGAAGCGATACAAATTCCTCAGTAGCAGAAGGACCGATGAAAAGATTTAGAACCCCAGGCTTCTTTCGGTGGATTTTCCATCGAAGAGTTTGGGGTTTTTCTTTTGACTCCAACAAAGTCTACCTCACCTTTGACGATGGACCTACAGAAGCCTGTACCGATTGGATCCTACAAACATTGCGGGATCACGATGCCGTCGCCACTTTCTTCTGCGTCGGAACCAATGCACAAAAACACCCGGAAATCCTCGAAAAAATTACTCGCGAGGGACATGCGATTGGCAATCACACTATGCGGCATGAAAAAGGCATAAAAACGTCCAAAAACGCGTATTTAAAAAGTATCGAAGAGGCAAACCAACACGTTCCATCTGAGCTATTTCGTCCACCGTACGGTCGCGTTCCAATGTCCTTTACAAGGGAAATCCGAAAAAAATACCGCATTATTATGTGGACCTGGCTTTCCTATGATTTTGATAAAACGGTCCCTGTAGAAACCATCCTTGAAAGTGCCAAAAGCATCCGAAACGGTGACATTTTGGTTCTTCACGACAACGTAAAGAGTTTTGAACGCGTACAGGAAATACTACCCAAACTCTTGCAAATCATCCGCTCGAAAGGATTGGAATTTGATGTTATTTCCGCTTAAAAACAGGCACCGTTGAACACGGTTCGCCATACATAATACTTTTTGTGACTGGTTGAAGAACCCGAATCATTTCTGACATGGCAAATTCAGGTGCTTGAATATCCGCACATCCTTTGATAATCACTCTTCCGTCTTCAAAACCACTGAGATCCTGGGCTTCAATAGAACGTCGTATGAGCATCTTGTACAAATCCAATTCAGAGCCAATCACAAAAGGAACATCGTGTTCACATAGTTTCGAAGCTACAAGCATGTATGCCCATGTAGGAACAATTGCATCCGCCGAACAATGCACATAAACGGCTCCACCATAACCAGACCAGTCATGCTCTTTCAGCCATCCACGGAAATCCTTCTCTTTCAGCACCAAACCTTGCCACAATTGATCCGCGATATCCAGTCCTTCCAATCTTGCTCTTGGTTTAAAGTCTGCCAAATCGATCGTGATCAATCCACTTTCCTTTACGCGATTCACAATTTGTTCCATATCCCAAAAATACGACGAAGAATTCAATTTGCACTATGACATTTTACCAGAACCCTAATTAGATTCCGTATTTTCATTCCATGCAAAGCGATCAAAAACGCAATTGGGGCACATTACTTTTATTAATCCTGGCGGGTGAAGCCATTTTTTTGCTTCCGTTTGTTGTGGTTCGAATTTTTCGTCCTACGTTTTTAAAAGTACTCACCATTGACAACACAGCATTGGGTTGGTGCTTTTCGGCGTATGGCACGGTGGCCTTGATCTCGTATTTCATTGGTGGCATTTTTGCCGATCGTTTTGCCCCCAGATACC
>JBNKGN010000135.1:0-8419 GCA_050289845.1 Crocinitomicaceae bacterium
AGCCTTTGTCGGAAAAATTAATGCGCATGCTGCAGATCGCGGGTACGATTTTGAAATGGTTACTATTGGATCTGTATTCTGGCTTTCCTTTGCGGGTAAAAAACGCATTCAACGTGCTGATCAGATTGATCCAAACATGGATGGTTTCAAAAAATTATTCACGGAATTAATCAACAGAGGCATTTATATCGGACCAAGTGGTTACGAAGTGGGATTTATTTCGACCGCACACACGCCTGAAATTTTGGACGCAGCGGCAGACAAATTCATCGCCGCACTAGACGCCATTTTCTAGGTTAGAAAGACGGTTCCCAAACGGGGTACTACTTACTTGCACATTTTTTGACGCCTGCGCATTTCGTCGCCAGCCATTTTCTGGTAATGCTTGCATTCCTTTTTCGAGATGGACTGAAGTTGTTTCATCTTTTTCGCATCTTCCGCCGTTATTTCGCGCTCCAACAAATCGGACGAAAAGGAATTAAGATCGTCACTGGCCTTCATGCAGCGGCAAAACTGTTCGTCTCGAGAATTTCCCGCCGAACAAGCAATAATAAGTCCCAATAAGGCTATTGGGACCACGGATTTAATCAACAGACTTTTCAAGAACTTTGGGTTTTTCGGAATGCATTCTAAACTCTTTCTTCTTTTTCTCGCCACCTTCCAATTCTTTCAATTTAGCTTCAGCGGCTTCTCCTTCAAATTCTTCGATGGTTTCTTCTCCATTTTCGCGAGTGATCACTTTCAAATGCTTCACCCCTTCTACTTCACTTACTTCCAATTCCACTTGTTTTCCCTCTTCCACCTTCTCTGCTTCCAGCTCTGCAAGTTTCTTTTTTGCCGCTTCTCCAGTATAGATTTCTTCTACAGGATATCCATTTTGCTCGGAAGTAATCTTCACTGTCAATTCGCCATTTTTCTCCTTAACCTCAATTTTTTGCGGAGTTTCCGATTTCTCTTCTTGAGCAAAGGCCCCGCCAACAACCAAGAACAAAGCCGTCAATGAAGTAATAATTGTTTGTTTCATGTCTTTTCTAATTTATTTAAAACCGACGTTCTATTTCTACGCAAGCTAAATTACAGAAACTAATCAATATCTCTATCCGAATCCCACAAGGAACATTCATTCTTTGTAATTTTAAACCAAACACAATTCTATGTCAAAACTTCCACACGTTGGAACCACGATTTTCACGGTGATGTCAAAATTAGCGGCAGATACCGGGGCGATTAATCTATCGCAGGGTTTTCCAAATTTTCCAGTAGATGAACGTCTGACGCAAATTCTGCAACAAAAGGCCAGTGAAGACATTCATCAATATCAGCCCATGCCAGGGTCTTTGGGGTTGCGCACGAAAATTTCTGAATTAATCGCTGCGAATTACCAACGTTCAGCATCTCCCGAATCGGAAATCTTAGTTACAGCAGGAGCTACGCAAGCCATTTTTACTGCAATTATGGCACTTGTCGACTCCAAAGACGAAGTGGTGGTTTTAGATCCAGCGTACGATTGCTATGATCCCGCAATTCGACTCGCAGGTGGTGTTCCTAAACACGTTGCACTCGACAAAAACTATCACCCCGACTGGGAAGCAATCAACGCACAGTGCACTGAAGCTACCCGCATGATCATAACCAACAATCCCCATAACCCTTCTGGGCGTGTTTGGAGCGCACATGATTTTGAAATGATGGAAGCACTTATGCTACGGTACACCAATTTGCTCTGGTTATCGGACGAAGTGTACGAATTTATCGCCTTCGAACAATCTCACATTTCAGCACATCAATTTGTTTCCCTTCGCGAACGCACGATGGTCTGCTCCTCCTTTGGAAAAACATTTCATATTACAGGATGGAAAATGGGTTACTTGATAGCACCTGAATCGTTAATGATTGAAATTAAAAAAGTCCATCAATTCAATGTCTTTTGTGTAAACAGTGTCGCTCAAGCTTGTCTGGAAAGTTATTTAAGCGAGGTCAATGTTCAGGAATTGGCAGGATTCTACCGCGAAAAACGCGATTTATTCGTCTCTCTTTTGAAAGACAGTCGCTTCGAATTGTTGCCTTGCGACGGAACCTATTTTCAACTGGTAGATTACAGCCAAATCAGCGATGAAAACGATGTTGATTTCTGCAAACGTCTCACGGTAGAGTATGGTGTTGCCGCCATTCCCGTTTCGGTATTTAATGAGGATGGGCGCGACAGAAAACACATTCGTTTTTGCTTTGCAAAGGACGATGCTACAATAATTAAAGCCTGCGAGAAATTATGCAAAATCTAAGAGTTACGCTGGTACAGGCCGATCAAGTTTGGGAAACGCCTAGTGCCAACTTCGAGAATTACGAACAATTGTTGCTCGGCGTGGAAACCGATTTGATTTTACTTCCAGAAATGTTTCAAACGGGATTTTCCATGAACATAGCACTCGCCGAATCGATGGAAAACAGTGTAAGTGTGGAATGGCTGTTGCAAATGGCACGCGAAAAAAAAGCAGCCATCTATACTTCTATGATGGTTCGCGAAAAAGGAATCCATTACAATCGTGGTCTTTTTGTGACTCCAGAAGGGGAAATCAGCGTTTACGATAAGCGAAAAACCTTCGGTCTGGCGGGAGAAAACCAGTATTTCAAAAGCGGCACATCCGAAACAATTGTACAGTACAAAAATTGGAACCTGCAATTACAAATTTGTTATGACGTACGTTTCCCAGAAATTGTTCGAAATAAATTTTCCAACCTTTCGCCCGCTTATGACGTTATTCTATACGTTGCGAATTGGCCAGAAAAACGGGCACTTCATTGGAACACGTTGCTTCGCGCGCGTGCCGTAGAAAATCAGTGCTTTGTTGCCGCCGTAAATCGGGTGGGAAGCGATGCATCTGGGCACCGTTATTCAGGCGATTCAAAGTTGATAGATGCACTTGGAAATGAGACACTTTTGACGAAAAATGAAGAAATTGTTCGCACATTTGTTATGAATAAGGCTGATTTGACGAAAATTCGTGAAATGTTGCCGTTTTTAAAAGATGCTTGATTCGATAATACGCTCAAAACACTGTAATTTCAAACCTTTCACATATATTTGTTACACTTTAATTAAAAATAGCTATGAAAAAAGTATACTTAAGCCTTCTCCTTTTAGGAGTTTCTGCTGGAGCTTCTCAAGCTCAGTTGAACAGCAAACCCTACACATTTGGAGATGTTAACACGGAGTCCATCAAACCTACAGCCACTCAAGAAGCGCCAAAAGCTTTGGGTGTTGAAATTTGGGCAGACGATTTTGATGCAACGACGAACTGGGTGATTGACAATGACGGACAAACAGATCCTGCTTATGGTTGGTCAATCGACGGAACAGTTGATGGTTGGTGGAGTACTAACGGAATCAACTCAACATCAGGACCAGGATTTGCGGAATTAAGCAACGGAACAAGCCCATCGAACCCAAACAACTCTGCGTTGGATGTGACTTACACAATGACAAGTGTTACGCTTGACATTCCAAACCTTCCAGGAAACACTTCTAACACAGATCAAGTAACACTTCAATTCGAAGAGTACGGAGCGTTGTTCAACGACGAGCAAACAGTTCAAATTTCTACAGATGGTGGAACTACTTGGGAAGTTATCCGTGACAGCCGTGATCACTACGAAGTATTGTCAGCTGGAGGAGGTAGCGCATACCCAAATCCACAATTTGTATCTATCAACCTTGCTCCTTACACAACAGGAAGTGCAAGTCAGGTTCAAATTCGTTTTGCGTGGACGACAGCTTTCCCACAAGTTTCTACAAACCCAGCGGTTTGGATTACTTACGGATGGTTCATCGATAACGTACGTATCTTCACGAATCCAGACAATGACATCGAAGCGATTGATCCTTACTGGGGAACAGCGTTCTTGAATTATTCAATGATTCCAACGACACAAATCGCACCGATTGATTTCACAACAATTGCTTTCAACAATGGTTTGAACACACAAACAAACGTTGAATTGAACGTAGACATCAACAACGGTGCTTGGACTGGTGTTTCTCAAGCAGCTACAATTCCTGTTGGTGCTTACGATAGCTTGGTAGTATCAACACAATACACGCCAGCAGCAACTCCAGGAAACCACGCGTTTACATGGGAAATTACTCAAACAGAAATTGATGACGTTCCTTCAAACAATGTTATTCAAGGTGATGCTTTTGATATCACAGACTACATTTATGCAATGGACGATGACATCGTTGATGGAGCTACAGGTAACAGTGGTTTCGGATGGGAAAAAGGAAACTTCTTCGATATTTGGGCAGATCAAGATGTTTATTACATCGACATCAAATTGCACAGTACAACTGAAGTAGGTTCTAACGTTTACGGTAAAATCTACCAATGGGATGCAACCAGTGCAAATACATTTGCAGACGCATTGTTCTACGTACAACAAACAGAATACCATGAAGTAACACAAGCAGACCTTTCTCAAGGTGTTATTTCATTGCCTTTATTGGCGCCAACTACTTTGACTTCTGCAATCAACACGTATTTCGTAGTTGCAGCAACAGACGGTGATGGTGGTACTACTGATGACGTACAACTTGCAACTTCAGGTATTTCTCCTGACGGATTCTCTTACTTCTACGCTCAAGACGACGACGCTTGGTACTTGCAACCAGCAACACCAGTAGTTCGTTTGAACTTTGACGGAAGTGCTTGGGGATTGAACGAAGCTACAAACGTTACTGCATTGAACATCTTCCCTAATCCTTCAACGGATGTGATTAGTGTTAGCTTCAACGTAGTAGATGCTTCTGACGTTACTGTTGAAGTATTGGACATGACAGGTAAAGTGATCGAAACAGTGAGCAATGCATCACAAGTTTCAGGAGTTCAAAATTCAGTAGTTGACATCGCAAATTATGCTGCAGGAATGTACATGATTAACATTGAAACTAAAGACGGATCTGTACAACGTAAGTTTGTAAAGAAATAATCCAACATTTTTAAATAGAAAGGTCGGCATTTCAATGTCGGCCTTTTTTTATTCCCATTGATTGACCCTTTGGGTGATCGATTTTACCGATATTTGCCAAAAATTCGAAATGTCAAAAGTTGTCACCCTTCACGAGTTTATCATGGATCGTCAGGCGGACTTCCCGTTCGCAAGCGGAGAATTATCAAGACTGTTAAGTGATATTGCAGTCGCTTCCAAAATTGTCAGTAAAGACGTGCGTCGCGCTGGTTTGTTAGAAAATTTCTTAGGTGCTGAGGGCACAACAAACGTTCAGGGAGAAGCGCAGCAGAAATTGGACGTTATTGCCGACAATCAATTCATCAACATGTTTAAGTCTGGTGGCGAAGTTTGTGGAATAGCTTCTGAAGAAAACGACGACTTCATGGCATTCGACTCCGACTTTTCGAAAAAAGGCAAGTACGTAGTTCTCTTTGATCCATTGGATGGTTCTTCAAACATTGATGTGAATGTTTCGATTGGAACCATTTTTTCCATTTATCGACGAAAAAGTGAGGTCGGAACTTTGGCTACGATGGAAGACATGTTGCAACCTGGTACGGAACAAATTGCAGCAGGATACGTGTTGTATGGATCTTCCACCATGTTGGTTTATACCACAGGACGTGGAGTCAATGGATTTACGCTTGACCCTTCTATTGGTGAGTTTTGCTTGTCCCACCCGAATATGAAAATGCCAGAGAACGGACGCATCTACGCAATGAACGAAGGCAATATCAACATTTGTGAAGAAGGAATCAAAACCTATATCGAAACCTATTGTCAACAAACATTGGAAGGGGCTTCCCGTCCGTATTCAGGGCGTTACATTGGATCATTGGTTGCGGATTTCCACAGAAACATGATTAAAGGCGGTATTTATATTTACCCAGATACCACGGTAGATCCAGAAGGGAAATTACGTCTACTCTATGAATGCAATCCTTTGGCATTTATTGCAGAACAGGCAGGAGGTTTGGCAACAACAGGACGCGATCGGATTCTCTCCATTCAGCCTGAAAGATTGCACCAACGCGTTCCATTTTTCATCGGTTCTAAAACAATGGTAGAGCAAGCCATGAGCTTTCTAAAATAAGAATGGATCGCAAGGAACTTAAATCATCCTTTTCCAAATTTGAACAAATCAATCGCACGGCGAATGAGCTTCAAATTGTCGGCTCCAAAATTACCTGGAGCGGACTTGTTGGTTCTTCCCGTTCTATTTGTGCATCGCTGGTAGCGCAACAAACTCCGGGAAATCACCTCTTTCTTTTGGAAGACAAAGAACAGGCGGCCTACTTTCTGAATGATTTACAGGAAATGTATCCCGAAGAAAAAAACGTGCTTTTCTACCCCGCATCGTACCGCGTTCCATACGAATTAGAGCAAACCGACAATGCAAATGTAGTAGCGCGCGCCGAAGTTCTTGAAAAAATAAACAGCAGTAAAAACCTGTGGATTGTTAGCTATCCGAAGGCATTATTTGAAAAAATACCCAGCCAAAAAGTTCTACAAAAAAATACCCTCAAACTCGAAACGGGGAAATCCTATAGCATCGATTTTATCAACGAAATCTTGCAGGAACTCGCTTTTGAACGCGTAGATTTTGTGTACGAGCCTGGCCAATTTTCCATCCGTGGAGGCATTGTGGATGTGTATTCGTATTCCAACGATCAGCCCTTTCGGATCGAGTTTTTCGGAGACGAAGTAGAAAGTATCCGAACCTTTGACGCAAGTACGCAATTGTCGATCAATACGCATCAATTTTTTAGTGTCGTTCCCAACGTTCAGGGGAAAATGATGGCAGATGAGAACCAATCGCTGTTACAATACCTTGGTGATCAAGCAACTGTTTGGATTGATTCGTTTGCTAAAACCAAAGAAGCACTTGCCAAAGAATACGAAAAAGCGGTAAAGATCTTCGACAAATTGGAACACCAAACGAAGACCACTATTCCCGACGCGTTGTTTTTACATCCTTCCATTTTTGAGTCCGACTTAAACGAGAAAAGCGTCATTGAATTTGGAATTGAACGCCATTTCAAAGCGACGCATTCCGAAAAATTTGGGTTCAAACCACAGCCAAGTTTCAACAAAAATTTTGACTTGTTGGCAGAAGATATTGTTGCCCGAACTGCCGCTGGGTATTCTGTCTGCATCTTTTCGAATCAGCCAAAACAAGTTCTGCGTTTGGAGCAAATTTTCGATGACATCAATTCTGAAGTCAGCTTCTACCCTATCCCCGCGGCTTTGCATGAAGGTTTCATCAGTCCTGAGAACAAAATTGTTTGCTTCACGGATCATCAAATCTTCGAGCGTTTTCATCGTTTTCGTCTGAAAGAAGGATTTCGTCAGGCCAAACAGGCGTTGACGTTAAAAGAACTCTACAATCTACAAAGTGGCGATTACGTCACCCATATTGATCACGGGGTGGGACGTTTTTCAGGATTGGAAACCATTGAAGTAAATGGAAAACAACAAGAAGCCATTCGATTGCTTTACCGCGACAATGATGTGTTATACGTTGGAATTCACTCGCTCCACCGCATCTCGAAATTTACAGGAAAGGACGGCGCGGCACCGAAAATGAACAAACTGGGAACGGCAACCTGGTCGAACCTGAAACAAAAAACCAAAAAGAAGATCAAGGAACTGGCCTTCGATCTTATTCAATTATACGCAAAACGTAAAGCGCAACCTGGATTTGCTTTTAGCCCTGACACGTACCTTCAAAATGAGTTGGAAGCTTCCTTTATGTATGAGGATACCCCCGATCAATTGAAGGCAACTATTGCCGTGAAAGAAGACATGGAATCCAAGACGCCGATGGACCGTTTGGTGTGTGGAGATGTAGGCTTTGGAAAAACAGAAATTGCCATTCGAGCTGCATTTAAGGCCGTTGCCGACAATAAGCAAGTAGCGATTTTGGTACCGACTACGATCCTGTCACTACAGCATTACCGTAGCTTTAAAGAACGCCTGAAAGATTTTCCCTGCAACATCGATTATATCAACCGTTTTAAGTCGTCAAAAGCCATCACGGAAACCTTGAAAAAATTGGCAGATGGTAAAATTGATATTCTTATCGGAACGCACGCCATTGTTGGCAGCCGGGTTAAGTTCAAGGATTTGGGATTGATGATCATTGATGAAGAGCAAAAATTTGGGGTGTCGGTGAAAGACAAACTGAAAACCTTAAGAGCAACTGTCGATACCTTAACCTTAACTGCTACTCCGATTCCAAGAACCCTGCAATTTTCGTTAATGGGGGCACGAGATTTGAGCATTATCAACACGCCACCACCAAACAGACAACCCGTTTTAACGGAAGTCGTAGAATTTCAAGAAGAACAAATTCGCGATTTTATATCCGAATCCTTCACGCTAGACACAGATAGGTCTAGGTATAAAGGAGGGC
>JBNKGN010000136.1:0-8365 GCA_050289845.1 Crocinitomicaceae bacterium
CCGCGCTCTCCGACTTCGTAATCATACCCACCAGGAAGCTGCGAAATAAACGTATGCGCTCCTACGGCTTTGGCGGCTTCGATAACTTGCTCCCGCGTGATGGAAGGATCATTTAGCGTAATATTATTTAGGATCGTATCTGAAAACAAGAATACATCCTGAAGTACAATCGCGACATTTCTTCTTAAATACGAAAGTTCCAGATCGGTGATCGGAATTTCTCCCAACGTAATCGATCCTTTCTGAAACTCGTAAAAGCGTCCAATCAAATTGACAATCGACGTTTTTCCTGCACCTGTTGCTCCAACGAATGCCACTGTTTTTCCAGATTCAATCGTTAGGTTGATATTTTTTAACACCCAATCTTCGTCGTTGTAAGCAAAGTAAAGCGATCTAAAGTTAAGGTCCTGATGAAAATCACAATCGTTGATGACGCCTTCGTTTTGAATGTGCTGCTCGCGATCCAACGTTTCAAAAACACGTTCCGCACGCACCGTTCCCCGTTGCAAAATATTGAACTTGTCCGCCAACTGCCGAATTGGGCGATACAACATGTAAATCCAAAGCACATAATTAAATATGGTGCCATACATCCCTTTGATTTCAAGGTCGGTTTTTCCTTGTACTTGCAAGGCTCCCCAAACCAACAAAAAGGCAATCGAAAGTGCACTCAAAATCTCTACCACGGGGAAAAAGATCGAGTATGCCCAAATTGCGTTAAAATGTGCCTGACGGTGTTTTTTGTTGATTTCTACGAATTGATCGTACTCTTTTTTCTGACGGTTGAACAACTGAACGATCGCCATTCCAGTAAGTCGTTCGTTCACAAAATTATTCAGTCGATTAACTTGCTCTCTCTCCTGCTCCAGTGATTTACGCACCGCACGAGCAAAAATCCGCGTAGCGAATAAAAGTAGTGGAATCGGAACAAGCGTCAAAACGGCTAATTGCCAATTATCAATGAACATCCAAACAACCACTACCGAAAGCATCAGTAAATCGCCCATAATTGCCATCATTCCAGAAGAAAAGACATCCGTAATCGCCTCCATATCTGCTATCAATCGGGTAACATGCGTTCCCACGGGTGTTTTGTCGAAATAACGAATGTTAAAACTCATTATGTGCCCCATCAATTTTTTCCGGATGTCGCGAATAATATTTTGGGCAAATAAATTGGAAAAATAGGTCGACACAAATTGCAACACCCCCTCAAACATGAGCATCCCTACAATAATAAAAGTCCAAAAAAGCAGGGCTTCACCGTTTGCATCATCCACGACGTATTTCTGCACCACCACCCCAATAATCTTTGGACGGACGGGACTTAAAACAGCTAAAAAAAGAGTCGTAAAGACCGCTACGGCGAACAAGGTCTTGTAGGTTTTCCAATAGGAAAGTAGTCGGGTAAATACCCGGGTATTCAACTTCGATTTTTTCGACATTACTACAAAGTTAATCCAAAGATTGAAATTGAAAGAACGAAGAAATAATTGTTCGATTAATTTTGATGCTTGCCAAACTGAAATAATGAACTACTTTTATAGGTAAATGCCGTTCTATGATTCATAATTTATCGAATACCAATTCCATTTTCACTACTTTCCTTGCTGAATTACGTGATGTTGAAATTCAAAAAGACCCCTTACGTTTTCGTAGAAACCTTGAACGTGTAGCCGAAATTCTTGGATATGAATTGTCGAAGCAATTATCGTATCAAGAAAAAGAAGTGGAAACGCCATTAGGCACGGCATTGGTCCCTTTGTTGGAGCAACAACCTGTTCTTGCCACGATTTTACGCGCTGGTTTGGGAATGCATCTGGGATTACTCAATTACTTTGATCGTGCAGAAAGTGCTTTCGTTAGTGCTTATCGTAAGCATACTACACCCGAAGATTTCGATGTTTATGTAGAATATATGGCCGCTCCCGCAATCGACAATAAAGTGTTGATCATTAGCGACCCGATGCTTGCCACAGGAACTTCCATGGCATTGGTGTACAAAGCATTGCTGCAACAAGGCACTCCAAAACGGGTGTATGTTGTATCTGCTATAGCTACACACGACGCATTGAATTTTCTAAAAACGCAATTGCCCGACAGAACGGAGTATTTCGTAGGTGCGATTGACGAAGAACTGACAGCGGAATCGTATATCGTTCCAGGTTTGGGAGATGCAGGTGATTTGGCGTATGGTATTAAAGTATAAAGGATGAGTTGGGGCGCATATTCAGGCTTTTTCGGGTTCTCTATGGTGAAATTTATGTTTGCGCCATTGGGAGGACCAGGACTTGGGCTTACTTTTCTTGAAACCTATCTAAGTTGTATTGCTGGTGCAATCTTCAGTGCGGCGATTTTCTTCTTCTCCGCCAGTTATTTCATGGATTTAGCCGCTAAAAAATACCAGAAAAAACTTCAAGCAAGTTTGGACAGTGGAAATCCCATGAAACCGAAGAAAAAATTTACCCGAATGAACAAAATGATCGTTCGTATTAAGCATTCGATCGGCATCATTGGCATTTGTTTTTACGCTCCTTTGTTTTTATCCATTCCAGGAGGTTCGATCATCGCAGCGAAATTCTACGGACACGACAAACGCGCTTTTCCTTTGATCGTTTTAGGTATTGGCATCAACGGGATTATCATCACTTCTCTTGCATACTTTTTATTTTGAAGCACCTCTTTTTTGACCTTGATCGCACGCTATGGGATTTCGAAAAAAATTCGGAAGCTGCACTTCGTATTCTATTTACTGAATTGGGGTTGGAGAATCACATGAAGTCCTTCGATGCTTTCCACAATACGTACAAAAAGATCAATGCGCGATTGTGGCAACAATATGGTGCAGGAAAACTCGAAAAAGACATTCTTCGAATCAAACGCTTTGAAGACACTTTAAAAAGTTTTCAAGTCGACCCGAGTCATTTTTCTGAAGAACTCGCCAATGGTTACGTTTCAATTTCACCACGACAAACGCATTTATTTCCCCACGCACACGAAACGTTGAATTCGCTTAAATCGGAAGGATATCAATTGCACATTATCACGAATGGCTTTCTAGAAGTGCAACACATCAAACTAGAAAATAGTGCCTTGCGTGATTATTTTGACATCATTGTCTGCTCCGAAGAAGTAGGAAAAAACAAACCTGCTCCTGATGTTTTCCATCATGCCATGAACCTCGCTGGAGCAAAACCTTCTGAAAGTGTGATGATCGGTGACGACTTTAAAGTTGACATCCTTGGTGCGGAACGTGTTGGGATGGCTGGAATTTTATTTGATCCTGATCGCACCTATAATAGTCGTGCGCACGAATGGCATATTTATTCTTTGGATCGAATCCCTGAACTTTTACCCTGGATTGCGCAATCGCGTTTGTAGTTCGAGGGATTACTAATCCTGACGGATTAAAATCAATTTTTGTGGCTTCTTGTTGCCTTTGCGTTGGATCAAAATAAACATCTTCTTTTTCGACAAAAAGGCGCGCTTGTACGTCAACGATTCCAATTCTACAGTACGGATCCCCGTAAATTCCATTTTTCGTTTCTTTCCGATCAGGTCACGTTCAACAACTTCTAAGGTATCATTCACCATGTGAAAAGCTTCCAAATGCATCACCAAGCGCTTATTGATCGTTTGAATGGTCATTCGCTCAGCAATCACCGTATCGCCCAATTTATTGATCCGAAACGATTCGCCGCACATCACATCACCAGTCAATTGCCAACGCTCAAACCCACTTCCGGCACGGTATGCCCATAAGCCATCCATTTTTTCCACAGATTTCGGCAATTGCGCCATCGCGGAGAGCATCATACCGATAGTAAATACACACAAAAGGAACGTTTTCATGAATCTGAAATTGGTTTAATACAACTCTTGACGTAATTTCTCATACAAAACCATGCCAGCTGCAACACTTACATTAAGTGAGGCAATTTCTCCTCGCATTGGGATTTTACAGCTAATATCCGCAAGGTTGATCAAATCCGACGTAATTCCGTCCTTCTCAGAACCTAAAATCACGGCCACCGAACCTCTCAAATTCGTTTCGTACAAAGGTACACTTGCTTTTTCTGTACATGCAACCAAACGAACGCCACATTGTTGGATATAGAACAAGGTATCCTTTAGGTTGTCCGTTTTGCACACCTTAATTCTGTTTAATGCTCCAGCCGAAGTTTTGATCGCATCTGGCGTCACGGTTACGGATCCTTTAGAAGGAATAATGATCGCATCGACACCTTCGCATTCCGCTGTTCTTGCAATCGCTCCAAAATTTCGAACATCTGTCAATCGATCCAATGCAAGTACGAATGGTTTTTTTCCTTGTTCGATTAATTCTTCGACCAACGTTTCCGCTTTGAAATATTCTACAGGACTCACATACGCGATCACCCCTTGATGATTTTGGTCGGTGATACCATCCAATTTCTCCACAGGAACAAACTGTAGATTGAACTCCCCACCTTTTAACGCCTCTTTTAATTCAAGGAACAAGTCTTTGTTCATGCCCTTTTGAATCATGATTTTGTTCATTTCTCGCTCGGCTTTCACCGCTTCGATCACAGCACGAACACCAAAAATATAATCTCCTGAATCTTTCTTGCGGACTTCACGCCCAGCATATTTGCTTCTATTTCTTTCCATAACTTCTAAAACGTAAATTCAATTTGCACTTCCATATCAGGATGTACCGATAACGCAACGGGACAAGCTCTTCCGACGCGTTCGATGCGCTGACACAATTCATCATTCCAGCCATTTCCCGAAAGATCCACCGCTATTTCTAAACGTGCAATTCTTCTCGGTTGATCGCCCATAATTTTGGTCACCTCAGCAGTTCCGTTGACAAAATTTACCCCATTTTCTTCACAATGAATTCCAATTATCGTAAGAAAGCACGAAGCATAACTTGTAGCCATTAGATCGGTCGGAGAAAAAGCCTCCCCCTTACCTTTATTATCCACGGGAGCGTCGGTACTAATTTGCACACCCGATTTGAGATGTGTCGACACCGTTCGCAGTCCTCCCGAATATTCCACTTTTGACGTAGCCATTGTAAGATGTAATTTCCGTAATTTTGTACTTGCATTCTAAGAATTGCAGAACAAAAGTAGCGTTTATTTAGGCTACACCATATAAATATCATTGTGATGAGCGAGATTAAGGAAGGGGAAGGCGCAGTTCGGATTAAAAAACCAAAATGGTTGCGCGTTAAGCTGCCTACGGGTGAGAACTATAAGAAAGTACGTTCCCTTGTTGACGAGCACAAGCTTCATACGATTTGCGAAAGCGGGAATTGCCCGAATATGGGGGAATGTTGGGGTGAAGGCACAGCTACTTTTATGATTCTCGGAAACATTTGTACGCGTTCTTGCGGATTCTGTGCTGTAAAAACAGGACGACCAGAAGAGGTGGACATCTACGAGCCAGGCAAGGTAGCGCATAGTGTAAAAACAATGCAAGTAAAACACGCCGTGATTACTTCTGTTGATCGTGATGATTTAAAAGATGGTGGAGCGAATATCTGGGCACAAACTGTACGGGCAATTCGACAACAATCCCCTGAAACGACCATGGAAACACTAATTCCTGATTTCGCTGGGAAATGGGAGAACTTACAAGTGATTATTGACGTCGCACCAGAAATTGTTAGTCACAATCTGGAGACCGTACGCCGACTTACAAAAGAAGTGCGTATTCAAGCCAAATATGACCGAAGTCTTGAAGTCCTATTTCGATTAAAGAAAGGTGGAATGAAGACCAAATCAGGGATTATGCTTGGACTGGGTGAGACCCATGAAGAAATTCTCGAAACTCTGGAAGATTTGAGAAGTGTAGATGTAGATATTATCGCCTTGGGGCAGTACCTACAGCCGACACCAAAGCACTTGCCAATTGACGAATTTGTAACACCAGAACGCTTCGCTGAATACAAGGAAATAGGACTTAAAATGGGGTTCCGTTACGTCGAAAGTGGGCCATTGGTTCGCTCATCGTATCGTGCGGAGAAACATTTATTCTAACATTATTCTCGAAGTTAATTTAGTTCCTTCTTCGTATTGGTGTACATTTTATATCCGCAAAATTCGTACTTTGCGCGTCTAAACGAATGTACTTATGAAAAAAGGTCTGTCTACGCTCTTTTTAGGGCTTTTGGCATTTGCGTCTAATGCGCAGGAAAGAGCTGGTTGTGCAACCTATACGGCACAGGAAATCATGTTCCAACAACAACCAGAGTTGCGAGCACAATATGAAGCCTATCAACTACTTCAAAATTCAGCAACAGTTACTAATGTTAATGGAAAAATGGCAACGGAATATCAAATTCCTGTCGTAGTTCATATTCTTCATGAATACGGTACCGAAAACATCTCTGATGCTCAGGTATACGATGCTTTGTCGATTATCAACCGTGAATTTAATGCCCAAGACCCTGACTCGGTAGATCTTGTTCCTGAATTTCAAAATCTCAACGGTAACGCACACATCACTTTTAAATTGGCTGCGATCGATCCTTTTGGAAACTGTACCAATGGAATTGAGCACATCTATTCACATGAAACACGTGTAGGAGATGCCTATTCAAAATTAAATCAGTGGAACCGTTCACAATACATGAATATTTGGGTGGTTGATGTTGTGGGTGTTCCTGGAGCAGCTGCTTACGCGACATTCCCTGCAAGTACGGATGGAAGTGGTTTTTGGCGCGATGGCCTTTTATCATCACACAACTACGTTGGATCTATTGGAACAGGAAGTCCTGGAGTAGAATCAACTATCACACATGAAATTGGGCACTGGTTAGGTCTGGCGCATACATTCGGGAATTCAGACCTTATCAATGACGGACCTACCATTTGTAACGACGATGGTATTCAAGATACTCCTCCAACACGTGGACACTTGAATTGTAACTTCGTTTACCCTACAGAATGGATTGATTGCGACACTACAAACGGTGGTGTGGTAGAAGATCTTCAAAACTATATGGATTATTCATACTGTGATCGTCACTTCACACCTGGACAAGCATCGGCAATGAACAATACCCTGGAAGGAATTGCAGGACAGCGCATTCATCTTTGGAGAGATTCGACATTGCTTGCCACTGGAATTAAAGACTTGTTGACACCACAAGATCCTTCAAATGAACTTACCGTACCATTGTGTGTTCCTGTAGCCGATTTCTACGCTTCAAAAACAACGGCCTGTGCTGGAACACTGATCACTTTTACAGATGCTTCATGGAATGCAGTCGTTTCGGATCGAACATGGACTTTCGAAGACGGGACACCATCCACATCCACGTCAGCTACGGCGAATGTATCCTTTAGTGGGTCTGGTTGGAAAAAAATAACGCTAACTGCTTCGAATGCCGCAGGTTCAAACACACGTGAAGAAGCACATTACATTTATATCTCAGGAGATTGGGCGGAGAACTACGGACCGACAATGTTCGACATGGAACAAACCAACAACAACGGTACTGGAACCAATTATTTCTTGGTACAAAACATCGAAGACAATTTCGGAAAATTCCAAGTAGTTGATGGTGCAGGATACAACAATTCCAAAGCATGGAAATTGCAAACCTATTTCGACGATTCAGACGCAGATCCATTTACAGATGCCGCATTTTACAATGATCGATTGGGATTGAGTGTCGATAATCTGATCACACCATCGATCGACCTTCGATACACTTCAAACGTTACCGTTTCATTCCGTTATGCGTATGCAACAAATGCCACTGATGAAGGAGATATTACTGAAAAGTTGCGTGTATATACATCAAACAATTGTGGTCAAACATGGACACCGCGTGTTATCAGTATTGATGGCTCCATGGTTGGTTCAACTTTGACAGGAACCAATTTGGTTACTGCAGGTTACGCGAGTAATAGTGATTTCACTCCAATAAATAATGGAATGTGGAAACAAGGGACCTTTAATTACAGCGCAACAAGTTCCGACAATAAAATGCGTATCAAATTTGAGTTTGAAGCATCGGACAACGCAAGTAACTTGTTCATCGATGACATTCAATTAAATGGAACGTTGAATACGGAAGACATGTTTATTAAAGACATGGCGATCAGCATCTTCCCAAATCCAAATAACGGAGAAGAAATTTCCATTTCTTATTACGCACAAAACGCACCCGTTGATTTTATTCTAAGAGATGCACAAGGAAAAATTGTTGCTCAAGAAACAGTAAAAACAACGGAAGGATATGTACAGCATCAATTGTCTAACACGGCACAATTGAGTTCAGCATGTTACTTCCTGGAGGTTCGCAGCGGCGATTATAGCACAACGAAAAAAGTAGTCGTTCTATAAATCCAGTACGAATTCAAAG
>JBNKGN010000137.1:0-8351 GCA_050289845.1 Crocinitomicaceae bacterium
CACGACACTAAGAATTACGTGAGAAACAAGAATCGCATAGTACAATCCTCTTTGTGCACCGCCGTAAGGTGTAGATTCCGAAGTCATGTGATACGCTACATAAGCTCCCAGGAACAACAGTGACAACAACAAAGCGAAACGAATGAGTCCACGGTGCAGTGCCATATTCTTCTTTTTAATAGCAACTAACGCGGCAATCAATACCACTGCAGTAATACCATTAATTGTAGCGTAAGCAGGCGGTAAAAAGGACAAATCAACGCCTTCAATCTTTACTTTAAACAAAATTGCCACCACCACTGGAATGGCAATTGAGGCCGTGTAGATCGCTACTTTCGCCTTTTTCAATTCACTTGCTTCCATTGACTTTGTATTCTTCTTTCAACAATTTTCGAATATCTGCTTCCAGTTGGTTCACTTCCTCGACCATTGTTCCGTTGTAAATGCCGCGCACATATCCTTCACGATCGACGAGCACAAAATTTGGCGTATGACCAAATCCACCATCAATTTGATCGTTTCTTTCTGCACCGTTAAAGAAATCTTTGGCCAATAAATGCGTTGCAGCTTCATTCCCCGTAAACATGTTCCAATTGTTCGCCGTGATCACCTTTTCTTCTCTATATTCTCTCAATCTGGCTGGTGTATCGCGTTCTGGATCGATGCTAAAACTGAGAAATTCCACGTACCGGCTGATATCCTTTGTAGCGATATTCAATCGACGCATTTGCGCTGTCATAGGCGGGCAGATAGAAGGACAATGGGTAAAAAAGAAATCTACAACGCGCAACTTTCCTTCAAACTCTGCAGACGACTTCATCACAGAATCCTGATTCAAATAATTGAACTTCGGCACACGATGATAAATAGTATCTACAATCTCCTTACCGTTAACCATTCGGTAATCGACGTCGCGGTTTCCGAGCACAGGGAGCACACTTTTCTTGAACTCCATGGCATCTAATTCTTCCTCCCCGCCCGAGCTACATCCCCAAATTAGTGGAAATAATGCAGCGGCAAATATCAAGCTCTTAATGTGATTCATTGTATTCTTTTATATCGTATTCTTTTTTCAGTAAACCGATGTGCTGCTTCATTTGACGGATCATTCCTTCTTCTTTCCCAGAACGAATCATGCGAAGGTGCCCCGAGCGATCAATAAGAAGCATTAGCTCCTGATAACCGAGTCCCTCCATGTCTTCACGTTGCATTTCATCGATCAAACTACGATTGTCCTTTTGCAAATCGTATACTTGCGTCGGATCTCCTTTCGCGATAATCCATGTTTTCGGATCGTAGCCATTCACTTCGTCCATGAGCATTTGCTCTACCGTTTCCAGATCATCGATGGGATTTCCATTCGCATCCGTTACAAAAGAAATGATGCGTACTCCTTCTTTGCCACGAAGCATCGTATAGATCTGTAATCGAAGATTACTAAGTGAAATGACACAATCGTTTGGACATGTCGGTTGAATGGTTGTAATTAAGAGGATCTCTCCTTTGAATTCTTCCGAAGAGCGTTGTTTCCCTTTAGCATCGGTAAATGTAAAAGAATTCACTTTTCCGAAGTCTGGGAGTGTTTTGAACTTATGTTCACACGACCGCGTGGAAATAAAGATCAAAAGAAAAGCCGGACCAAATAAAAGGAGCATTGCTATACCCACTTTTACTCGTCCGGCAGTTTTTTTACTTGCCATGTTATCTAATGATTAACCTGCGTATGTTGCTGGCCAAGAAGCGCCAACTGCGAGTCCTTCCCACAAGAGAATAAAAATCAAATAGAGTATAAAGATAAAATACGGAATAAGAATTACGTATTTCAATGCCTTACGTTCCTCACCAAGGTGCATAAACGTCAAAACAATGTACGCTGCTTTCAACAAAGTCAATGCGATAAAGGTCCATTTAACGTACACCCATGAATCTGAACTTTGTTTGATAAAAGCACCCATCGCAACTTCAATGATTGTGATGATAGTTAGTAACGCGGTTACTTTCCAAATTTTTGCTCGAATCTTTTTCCCTGCTTCCTCGTCGTGGTGACCATCCAAGGAGTACTCATATATATCGTCTCTGATCATAATCGTAGTATTTCAAATAATTAAACTAGGTAGAAGAAGGTAAATACAAATACCCAAACCAAATCGACAAAGTGCCAGTAAAGCCCTGTCTTTTCAACCATTTCGTAATGTCCTCTTCTGTGATAAACACCGCGTACCGCTCCCAAACAGATCAAGATGTTAATGATCACCCCTGAGAATACGTGGAATCCGTGGAATCCTGTAATGAAGAAGAAGAACTGCGCGTATTGTTGTGGACCGTACTCGTTTTGTTGCAAGTTCGCACCGTAGATTACACGGTTTTTCTCACCTGAGCTAATCACTTCATCGTAAACCTTTGCTGCTTCCTTATGATTTTCAATTTTGTCTCCTACTTTATATTTCCCTCCATCTTTCTTGATAATGAGTTCCATATGCTCGTTGTTCTTTTTCGCAAATGTTGCTACAGAACCATCGTGCAAAACAATTTTGTTTCCATGGATATGACCTTCTACAGCAGCATGTTGGTACTGGTGCATTAGTTCGCCTTCTTCCAATCCGAAAATATGCTTGTCTTTGTCACTTTCGCCTTCGATCAGTTTATCTCCTTTAACATATTCATGTCCAGACTCCACAATTGTGAAGTTTTCGATTTCACCGAAGTGTCCTTTGACAATTGCTTGTGAACCATCCGCCAACTCGATTTTACCGAATTCCGATCCATGGATAAAGTGATACCACTCCCACGCTTGCGAACCAACGAAGAAGAATCCACCGATAATCGTAGCGATCATCCATTTTACGACTCCGCGTTTGTCCATTCTATGTCCTGCTTCAACGGCAAGAACCATTGTTACTGAGGAGATAATCAGGATAAAGGTCATTAACGCCACGTAAATCAAAGGATATCCGTGTCCGAGAACAGGAAGTGAGTTGAACGTTTCCTCTCCAATTGGCCAAGCTTGGTCGGTTGCGTGTCGCGTAAATCCATAAGCGATCAACAATCCTCCGAAAGTCAAGGCATCAGAAACAAGGAAAAACCACATCATCAGCTTTCCGTAGCTCGTGCTGAAAGGCGACATTTTTCCTCCCCAGAGCGTTTTTGCATCAATTTGTTTCGTAGCGTGTCCTGCCATTGTTAAAAAATTTTAATGTGCAAGTTTAATGAATAAAAAGTAAAAAAAGTAGTAAATAGAGCCATAATAATCCCAAAAAGTGCCAGAAAAGCACTCCTGTTTTTAACCCAATGGCATTTTCACGATTAATCACACCTGTAAATGAGCGAATTACAACGCGCATTAAATAAAGCAGGGTTATGATAATATGGAGCAAATGTGCAATGGTAATTGTCCAAAGAAGTGATGACGAAATATCCGCCGATTGCATGATTTTAATTTGTAGGTGCATTGGCAACGGTTTGTTCCGGAAGAACAATTCTCTGTCTTTATATACAACCTCATTTCCTTTGTAGTAAATATGGAAATCCTTGCCCATCTCGCCGCGCACGAAGAAATCACCACGTCCGTCTTTGATATGCATGGCTAAAGCGATCAATCGTTCACGATCCAATGGTTGTAATTGCGTAGAATCCTGCATGCGCAATTCCCCATCTATAATAGCCATAGGTGCATCGCGGTAATACATCACAAAGTTGTCGTAATCTCCTTTTAACTTAATCGGTCCAGTAGCCTTGATTTTCAGGAACTGCCCCATATAATCCTGCAGACGTTTCATTTCCGCGCCTTCTAATGGTTGTTGGCCTTTCAAGTATTGATTTCCGTTGACGAATATGTGCTCTCCATCCATTTTCAGCGCGTAGTAATCGCCATAGCGTCCTTCGGAAACCACAATTCCACTTCCTGTCATGTGAATCCCGTTGTTGGCCAATTGCTTGTATCCTTTCAACTGTGTGTATACAAACGCACACCCCAGAACAAAGGTCGACACCACCATGATTTTCATCATTTTGGTATTCCCTTGCTTATTGAAGGACACCGCCAATTGAAAAATGATACTACTTACAACAATAATTGCCGTACTAATCCAAAACGCGGTTGGTAGTGGTGCTTTTACCCAAAAATTATCTCCCATCATAACGATGTACGCGGACGTGAAGCCAGCGAACAACATAAATACAGAAAGCATTCCGAGGTACACCAAATTTTTCTTAGCGCGATCCATTTGTACCTTCTCTTCAGCAGGTCCGTTTGGAATTTCTTCAACAATTTCACTCATAATTTCCCAGCATTAAAAGGCTCCTTCGATCTTATCGAAAACATACACAAACTGAATGATTGGAAGATAGATAAAGGAAGCGAACATTAATTTTTTAGCGTCTTTGACTTCACAGGTTAACAGTAATCGGTAGGAATAATAGAAAAATCCAATTCCTAGGGTCGTAGCAATGATAAACGAGGCCAATCCTGTCCAACCGAGCATCCATGGCAACAAACTAAAGGGAATTAATGCCAAAGAATACACAACAATTTGAAATGCTGAAGCTTTTGTTTTTCCGTTGGAAGGTAGCAGGGAAAATCCACCTGCTTTGTAATCGTCATACGCTACCCAGGCAATTGCCCAAAAGTGCGGGAACTGCCATGTAAATTGAACAAAAAACAAAACGCCTGGAATTAAATCAAATTCATTGGTTTCAGCGATTGCCCCCAGCATCGGAGGTATGGCTCCAGGAAACGCTCCCACGAACACTGCCCAAGGACTCACGCGTTTCATCGGGGTGTAAATAAAGACGTACATCACATACGCAAGAAGACCTAGAAGTGCTGAATAAAGATTGAGTTGATAAAGCAAAAAGGTACCAACTACCAGGCAAACTGCGACAACAATCAACCCTTCGCTCACCGTCATCAATCCCATTGGAATTGGACGTTTTTCTGTGCGTTTCATTAATTTGTCAAGATCGCGTTCCCAGATTTGATTGGAACCGTTGGACGCTGCCGTCACGAGCATTCCGCCAATCATTAGATAAATGATTTCTAACGGATCGTTTCCTCCGACAAACAAATAACCTGAAAGCGCCGACAGAATTACGAGTGCCGATAAGCGAAACTTCGTAAAAACGATATATGCCTTTACCTTCTGCATCATTGTAATTTTCTCTGCAACGATCTCCATTTCGTCCATTCGTTGCACAAAAATAGTCATTATTTACAGGTGCGGCATGTTGAGATAAGTGGAAAGCTAAAAAAGATTCGTTCTAAACTAGGACATTGGCTTATGGAGCTGTATTTTCTGTTTAGAAATGAGCGGAAATTGGATGATTGCCTTATCCTCCCCCTCCATCCCCCTCCGAAGGGGGAAGTTTGATTGTCATAAGTGAATACTAAAAAAGGCCACTCGTTTGAGCAGCCTTCGTCTATTTTTTAATGTTCTATCAGATGATTAGCATGGCGTCACCATAAGAGTAGAACTTGTATTTTTCTTTGATTGCTTCTTGGTACGCTTCCATCATCAAATCGTGTCCACAAAATGCTGAAATCATCATTAATAAGGTCGATAATGGCGTATGGAAGTTTGTAATCAATGCGTCAGCAATACTGAAATCGTATGGAGGGAAAATAAATTTGTTTGTCCAACCATCAAATGCTTTCAACATTCCGTCCGTAGAAACAGAACTTTCGATAGAACGCATCGAAGTTGTTCCAACCGCAAACACTTTTTTCTTATTGCGTTTCGCGTTATTCACTATTTCGGCGCATTTTTCGGTAATGATCACTTGCTCCGAATCCATTTTATGTTTTGTCAAATCTTCCACCTCAACTGGGCGAAACGTTCCCAAACCAACGTGCAAAGTCACTTCTGCAAAATCGATACCTTTTAACTCCAAACGCTTCAATAACTGACGAGAGAAATGCAAGCCCGCTGTTGGTGCCGCTACCGCTCCTTCAACACTTGCGTAAACAGTTTGATAACGATCTTCGTCGTTTTTATCTACCTCGCGCTTGATGTATTTTGGAAGAGGTGTTTCTCCTAAATCTGTAATTGTTTTCTTGAATTCTTCGTAAGGTCCATCAAAAAGGAAGCGCAATGTACGTCCACGTGAAGTGGTATTGTCAATTACCTCAGCCACCAACGAATCGTCTTCACCGAAATACAATTTGTTTCCAATTCGGATTTTTCGCGCTGGATCAACCAATACGTCCCAAAGCAAACTTTCGCGATTCAATTCACGAAGCAAGAAAACTTCAATTTTCGCACCTGTTTTTTCCTTATTTCCATACATTCTGGCTGGAAAAACTTTGGTATTGTTGCGAATCATCACATCGCCTTCTTCTACATAATCGATAAGATCCTTGAACAATTTATGCTCAATTTTACCAGTATCGCGATGCACGACCATTAAACGTGCCTCATCTCTATTTTCGCTTGGGTATTCCGCAATCAACTCTTCTGGAAGGTCAAAGTTGAATTGGGATAATTTCATTTTATTCATATCGATGCTGATTTTTTTTCGGAAAGGCTGCAAAGTTAATAAAATTAACTCGTTCTAATCGACGGCATTTTGAATAATCTCAATCCATTCTTCTACGGATTTTGCTTCTTCAATGCGTTGATCTCCAGATCGGGTTCTTCGAAGTTCAATTAAGGTCCCTCCTGAATTCACTGCGCGACCGAAATCATAGGCGATAGAGCGAATATAGGTTCCCTTGCTACAACTGATTTCAAAAGCGATTTCGGGAAAGTTCGTGGCGTCAATAGTAAACGCTGAAATATTGATTTTGTTCGACTTAAGAACTACGTCCTTACCTGCTCTTGCCAAATCATACGCGCGTTTTCCATCGACTTGTTTCGCAGAAAAAATTGGGGGCACTTGATCTTGATCGCCTAGAAAAGACAGACGTGCCGTTTCGAGCAACTGCGCATCAATATGGTCAACGGGGAAATCTTGATCGTATTCCGTTTCCAAATCATACGAAGGTGTTGTTTTTCCAAGGAGAATTTTTCCCGTATACGTTTTTTCGCCCGCTTGCAAGTTTTCGATCAACTTGGTGTTTTTCCCTGTGCACAAGACCAGAACACCTGTAGCTAGCGGATCCAAGGTACCAGCGTGACCTACTTTTATTTTTTTGACCTTTAGTTTTTGTTTGAGATTCCAACGGATTTTATTCACCACATCAAATGAGGTCCACTCGAGTGGCTTGTCAACAATTAAGGTGCATCCTTCTTTAAAATCCTGACTTTTCATTGTTGATTGGAACTGTAAATTAGAGAAGCGCCCACACAATAGCGAATGCTCCCACTGCGAAACAATAGAAGGCGAAATATTTCAGTTGACTTCTCTTCACGAGCGATATCATCCAGGTACAGGCGAACAATCCCGTTACAAATGCCGCTAAAAACCCAGCGATGAGTGCAACCACGTTTGTTTTGTGGTGAGAGCGAAAACCTTGGACCTTGTCCTTAGCGATTTCCTTTGCTTGTTTCTCATTGAACCCGAGCAATAGAAGATCTTTTTGAAAATCAATCACCTCATACCCCGTTTCTTTAGTCTCTCCATTTTTTAAGGCTTCCCAAGCTTCTTCTTTGTGGAAAACAGTTCCATAAACCTCTTCCTCATTCACAAATCCTGCGTCCAATTCTGCCACGAGTTCTTTGGAAATTGTTTCGCTTCTTTGCTCAATAGATTGCGATTCCAAAGTGCTTACCTCCACGTAATCTTTCATTTTAACCGCCATTGCACCGAAAATAAGCGGCACCACCATTAAGAATGAAAAACGTGCAGCGCGTTGGCGATCAATCCCCAGTAAAACCGATGTTCCTATTGTTGCACCCGAACGCGAAATTCCGGGAAGAATTGCAATTGCCTGAGCGATCCCGATGATAATTGATCGCGTTACCGTTACTTTTCCTTCGGAAGCTTTGGCGCGATCAGCGACAAATAACAAACCTCCTGTCACGATTAACATAGCACCGACCAATCCGATATTCCCACTGAAAAAAGAATCAATTTGATCTTCGAAGAGGATTCCGATAAGTGCGGCTGGAATCATTGATAAAACGACCATTAAAGCAAAACGCGACTCCTCATTATTTTTGAATCGAAGCAATCCTTTGAAAATTTCAACGATATCCTTTCTAAAAATCACGATGGTACTTAGCGCTGTAGCAAAGTGCAGCACGATTGTCATGAGCATTCCTTCTTCCGGAACACTTCCAAGAACGGCTTTTCCCAATTCCAAGTGACCTGAGCTGCTCACTGGCAGGAATTCGGTGAGTCCTTGAATAATACCAAGAACTATGGCTTCAATAAAATTCATTGATTATGCTTTATCCTTCTTCGGACGTTTCATG
>JBNKGN010000138.1:0-8330 GCA_050289845.1 Crocinitomicaceae bacterium
GATAGTTACAAGCGTTTTATCGAAAATCGTTTGCGCGAGCACTTTAACTTTGAAGGAGTTCCTGTGCGGATCTTCTTCCGAAAGAAGTAGTGTCATTCGCTCCAATTATTTCAATTTGAAAATATCTCCATTTTGAGACTTCTATTTTTCAAAATGAAAAATATACAACCCGTTGAGAATTGCGTTCGCACTTAAATATCGAAAAAAATAGCGCATCAAACATTGCTGACAAGAACAGTAAAACACTCATTGAGGACGAGATAGCACTATCATGTCCTAAAATATCGAACGGCGTTCAACAATTCTTTAACGCGATCAATAACTTGGCACTTCATTTGCCGCTTACCACGTAAATTCAACTAAATTTTATATAATGAAAATAAACAAGATTCTAATCGTACTTTCTTTAAGCTTTTTTGCTACAACTGGATTCGGTCAAGTGAACCCACACGCCATCGGACTTCGAGGAGGATCGGGAAATTTCGGATCTGGTGCTGAGGTTTCCTACCAACATGGTTTCGGAAGTGCTAACCGTCTTGAATTGGATTTGGGCTGGCGTGGAAACAATCGCAAAAACCATTATTACGCCTGGGCATTAACGGGCGTTTACCATTGGGTATGGAATCTCGAAGGAGGCCTCAACTGGTTTGTCGGTTTAGGAGGACAAATTGGAACGTACAAAAATTACGACTATGATTACGATGATGGACTTATCCTGAACGCTGGTGGTCAAATAGGAATTGAATATGATTTCAATGAACTTGGAGCGCCAATTCAATTGGGATTAGACATTCGACCAATGTGGGGATTCCTTGGTGGATACCGTGGCATTGGCTACGGTGGTGCCTTGTCTCTTCGCTACACTTTCTAGAAATTATACCGTTAACTACCACAGGGGGAATTTACGTTCCCCCTTTTTTTCTGTATCTTCCTTGATCTGATATGACAGAACCCGCGCGACATATACTTATGATTGAACCAACTGTTTTTGGGTACAATCAGCAAACAGCTGCATCGAATTCCTTTCAGAATACGCCGAAACTTACCGCACAAGAAGTGCAGAAAAAAGCACTCGAAGAATTTAAAAATGCAGTAGCACTATTACGACAAACAGGCATCGAAGTAACCGTCGTTAAAGACCGTCCCAATTCCACATCACCCGATTCCATTTTTCCCAACAATTGGATTTCAACGCACGAAACTGGTGAACTCATTCTCTACCCAATGGCTGCCCCCAATCGGCGCTTAGAACGTCGCTCGGACATCACTCAGCAACTAGTGACACTTGGTAAATATCACTGCATTGATCTTTCCGCTTATGAAAGCAGCGCTTCACCTAAATACCTTGAAGGAACGGGAAGTTTGATTTTCGACTCTGACAATCAATGCGTGTATGCAGCCATTTCACCAAGAACGGACAAGTCGCTAGTAAAGATTGTCGCCGAAAAATTAGGTTACGAAGCGATTTGCTTTGAAGCTTTTGGAAAATCGGGCGAACAAATCTACCATACCAATGTAATGTTAAGTATCGGAGTTTCATTTGCCGTTATTGGATGGGATACCATCGCCGAGAAAGATCGATCTGCCGTCCAACGGGCGTTGACAAGATCACAGAAAGAAATCATTGCGCTAACCAACGAGCAGGTGTACGATCACTTTGCTGGAAACATGTTGCAATTGGTGAATAATTTGGGTGAAACAGTGCTTGCCCTCTCCCAAAAAGCCTTTGCACATTTAACAGAGGAACAACGAAAGCAACTGAAAAAACACAACGATCATTTGCTTCCTATCGACATTCCAACGATTGAATTTGTAGGCGGCGGTAGTATCCGCTGTATGATTGCTGAAATCCGAATCCCCTCGATTTAATCCACCAATCGGAAACGAATTGGTAAGTGCATATTCACGCGATACGCTTTTCCTCCTTCGGTTCCTGGCGTCCATTTGGGCATTAACTCTGTGATTCGTTTTGCTTCAGCGTCCAAACTTGGGGCTCCTGAAACGCCACGAACAACGCTAATTCTGCTAAGCGTTCCGTCTTTCTCAACCAAAATACGCAGGTACACCGTTCCTTCAATCCCTTCTTCCTTCGCCACTTGCGGATATTGGATGTTTTTATTGATAAATCCCATCATTGCTTCGACTCCACCTGGAAATTCAGGCATCACTTCCACAAAGTCTCGGGGTTCATCATTTTGTATGGGAGGTGGCGGGGGCATCGGAACTTCTATATCTCCAACATCAATTGGATCTACCACAACCATCCCCAAGAGTGGATACGGTGGTTCTACGGGTTCTGAAATTATTCCTGCGACAGCCTTCTTCACTGGTACAGCTTTATCATGACACGTCTGAGAACTTGTATCTTTAGAAGGTGTAACTGTGGAATCCTCTTGTATCAATTCTGTTTTTACGGTATTCGATGCAGCCACTTTTCCATTAGGTTGTCCGCATGAAGCAAGAGTTAAAGCCACCAAAGCCAATATCATAAATGCATTCGAAGGTCGGTGTTTTTGAATGGCCTCAAGAATCAACGGAACATCTTCGTGACGAAAATCCATTTGACTACGGTGCATTCGACCACAAACACTTTCGTTTGGATTCATTAAAAGATACGTTATAATTTCTCCTCGATTCATTTGGGTAAAGTCGATTACGGATTTTTCGCATGACTCACAATGACGCGAATACATCCCAATCTTCATTTTGTCCCAATCTTCGTGGCAGGGTTCGTTGATTTTCAATTCCATAGTAACTTTTCTTGTCGCACTTGAAACAATAATTGCGCCACAATTAGAACAATGCTCGCACCTCCATTCCTCCTGAGTGAATCATGCGATTGTCCTCTGATTTTCGTCCCTGATATTGAATTGATAATTGCAAATTCCTCGAGATCGAACGCTGATAACCTATATTCCATGTAAAATTCAATCCTGGTTTCAATCCTTCCAACATTTCAAATCCCAAGGCGGAATTGGAAACCCCGTCATAACGAATATTTACCGCTCTGAAATTTCCCTGAAGACTTCCTTTTTCGCGCTGATTGACCTTAAAGGTTGTCCCCAATTCCATCACCGTAGAGACTTCGCCGCCCAATTGCGGTGCATTTCGTTTTTCGGAACCGCGCGCTTCTACAGAAACCCTAAAAATTGTATTCGGCTGGTAAATCAACTTGGGTTCTAACGAAAGATAATCAATCGTGTAATCACGTCCTGACGTATAATCGGCGCTACTGGATTTGTTCCCCTTCTCGCCTTCCAATTCCAATGTAAAAACGCGTTTTATGTTCCATCGTGTACTAATCGAATGAAAGGTATTCGAACGCGAATCGAAACCACTTGCCAACAATGTTTTACTGCGCAAATTTTGATACGTGTAATCGGCTCCAAAGATACTCGACGTGCGATTAAAAAAGACAGTATTGCGAATGTTCGAATTTGTAGAAATCAGATTGGTATCGCTGATTGCAGTCACAAAGGGATTGAACGCATTCACGCCTTCGAAATAGTTGGTTTTGCGTTGGACACGGAATCGCGCTTGATTCGAAAATTTCGAAAGGACTTTTAAAATTCCTTCTTTCGATGACCACAAGCGCTGTGGGCGTAACATAATCGATTGGTTGAATTCATTGGAATACGATTTTACGTACTCATTACTTGGAGTAAACACGCGGATATAACTTGCCTGATCGACAAATTGCGCTATTTCGAACTCATTCAAATCTTTCACTCCATCGTTGTTGTAATCGATCCAGGTATACACTCCCTGCCCATCATTGACTTGAATGTAAAGGAATTCGCGTTTCAGTTCCAAACCAGATCCCGACTCATAAAAGGTATTCAGCGAAAGTGTGTTTTTCCAGGCGCTCAATTGGTATTCAATCCTTCCCAACAAGGTGTTTTCGGGTGCAGCATTGATTAAAGTCGGATCCTGAACCGTTAACTCACGGTAACTTGTTACCACTTTCAATTGCTGATTCTCCCATTCCGTGAAACCGAATTCCCCTCCAAACGATCGTGCTTTCGCGACATTGATCAACCGCGTACTATCCGATTTTCGATCCAGGCGTTCCCGATAGAACAATTTATAACTGTTTTTAATGGAATCTCCGTTGGCAATGTAAAATTGATAGTCGAAAAACTCATAGCTGGACAATTCCAAAATGGTTCCCTGGAATTCGTTGCGTTCGTGATCGTCTTTGTACCCGATTTTAAACCAACCAAACGACTTGGAAACATCTGCGCGGTGGCGTAAAAAGCTATTTTGTTGGCTCGTTTTACTGGTGAGATAACTTCCATCCCATTTGGCCGAGAAGCCTTTTTGATGCCATTTCCCATCTGTTGCAGCGCGGTATCCTTGATAATCGGTTCCGATCAAAAACTGTTGTCCTTCTACGTTGATATTTCCATGCGGACCAATGAAATCACTTCCCAATGCAGACGCCAACTGATTGCCGACAAATCCTTTGTTTCGTGTATTCCAATCGCGGTCGAACTCCACCGCACGGTATTGTTCAATTGGTACAAAATTACGTTCCCGAGCTTCTGTCTCAAACTTCGTGCGCATGATCCACCGCGGAATCGAATCTCTGGAAAGAGGAATGTCCCCTGTGAGTTGCAATTTCCCAGCAACACTTTGGTCGTCTTGGGCATCCTTCCTTGAAAAAGTATTGACATCGTTTTTCGTGTATGCCAATTCAGAGGTCAACTTTAGCTTTGGTGCCAATTGAACTGACACACCTGTCGTTACCATTTGTCGTTGTTTCGGCGTCACAATCAATCGGGAAGGTTGGTAATTCCCTTGTGATACTCCACCTATTGGAGCGACCCAACGAAAAACTTTTCCGAGTGCGTTAAAATTCGAAAAAACGTAATCGCCTTTGTTTGCCCCAACAAATTCAAACGTTGCGCGATATAGGGCTGAATCAGGATGGACAGAATGCACTAACACAGAATCGAATAAAGTACCACCAACGAGAGTATCGACAATTTTGTACAAGTTTTGATTCTCGAAATAACCAATAGAATCAATACTGGAAATCCGGGCCAAATTCAAGGTATCTCCGATGTTGGATAAGAATTCCTTTTGTCCCAAAGTTAGCGGTTGTTGTAAGGATTGATTTTTCGCATCTTGCTCCGAATAAGCGTTCATCCAAAAATCCATTTTTTCTCCTTTGTAGGTTGTGGAGGTTTGAAAAAGAGAGCGCGCATAATTCTGATCCGAATATTGAAATTCAATCACAATACGAGAATCCTTGGTGATTTGATTTCGTGCGGTAAAGACAACTTCCGCGGTATTGTAATCAATGACGTAATCAAATTCTTGACCCCGCTCCAACAGACGTCCATCAATATAAACGCGTTCGGTTCCAGCTAACACAATGATAAAAGGCTCATTTTCGGCACCTTGCATACGATAAGGCCCTTGATTCCCCTCCACTCCAGGAACAATTTGACGTTGAAATTTCCCTTTCGATAAAGCCCCGCTAACTTGTGTCGACCAAACATTCACCGAATCTTCTCTCCACTTGTAATTGATTGTCAATCCTTGCGCCCGTTTCTTGTAGGTCATAAAATATCCCTTCGGTTTGTAGAGCCAGAAATCACCCGCAATCATTTTAAATCGATCGTTGTAGACCTGAATAAACACTTGATCAAACTCCTGTAATTTATTTGTATTTCCGTCGGGTTGGATTG
Source organism: Crocinitomicaceae bacterium (assembly GCA_050289845.1). Taxonomy (GTDB): domain Bacteria; phylum Bacteroidota; class Bacteroidia; order Flavobacteriales_D; family Crocinitomicaceae; genus UBA4466. The sequence continues at coordinate 5,697 of JBNKGN010000138.1, forward strand.
GTAAATTATCGTCAGAAACAGACGCCAACAACTTCAAATTCGGTGCGATTTGTCCCGAAAGTTCCAGGTTGAGCGTCGAATTCACACCCAAATCCTGATTGTTTCCAAAAGTGACACCTCGCGAAATACTTCCCGATTTATTCAGAGAAGAACCGCCAAAAATATCGGTTTCATAATCGTTTGTGGTGATTAAAAATTTTTCCCGATCACCTTTGTTTCGTTGATAAATATTCGTGGTGTCGTACAGCGTTAACTCTTGCGAAAAATCAAAGGGGAACACGCGAAATTCGGCAACCAAACTATCCGAGCATGGCGATAAGACCTGTACGGTTGCACGCGCGAAATTAATGACATACGCTTCGTGATCCATTGGTTCTTTGCCGCAATATAATGTGAAAGAAGTCGGATAAATTGACAAAGAATCGAGTTGGATTACTGAATCTGAAGCCACAAAAGCAAGGCGCCGCAAATTGCTTTCCTGAGAAAGTACATTTCCGGATAAAAGCAGTAGCGCTATCAAGGTCCATAACCGAATCGAACACATCATTACGAATGTACAACGTTGAAAGGAGAAAAATCGTGTTCAGATATTTTAAATCCGCATTCACAAAGTGGACTTCCTTCCGACACTGCAACCAACCCGTTGGAAAATCGCCCCTCTCAATCGGAATTAATCGCGTAAATTTGTCCGTCAAAGAGCAATTATTTATGGGGACATTCGATCGCAAGCAACATTGGGAAACTATTTATCAGACAAAACCCCTTACAGACGTGAGTTGGTACCAACCGACCCCAGAAACGTCGCTGCAATTTGTCCGTGAATTGGCAATTCCCAAAGATGCGAAAATCATCGACATCGGTGGTGGCGACAGTTTTTTGGTCGATCATTTATTGGCACTTGGTTATTCCGATGTGACCGTACTGGACATTTCAGAAGCTGCAATTGCAAGAGCGAAACAACGTCTGGGCGTAGGCGCTGAAAAAGTAACATGGATCGTTGCGGATGCCTCCACATTTCAACCTACAGAAACCTATGATCTTTGGCACGATCGCGCCGCTTTTCATTTTTTAACAGATCCTCTTGAGATCGAGCAATACGTGAAAACGGCCACCGAAAACATCCGCATTAACGGCTCATTGGTGATCGGTACCTTCTCCACGGACGGTCCACTCAAATGCAGTGGAATTCCAATTCAACAGTACACACCTGATCTCCTCCAAGAACAATTTTCGGAAGGATTCGAATGCATTCAATGCTTTACGCAAGATCATCCGACGCCTTTCGATACCCTTCAAAATTTCGTTTTCTGTCGCTTTCGAAAAAAGGAATAACTATCTTTTTGTTTCTTTCGCCGTACCTTTGTAGTATGAAATGGATCGCTTTCCTCTTTATTTTCATTACGAAGGCAACATACGCACAAACCGATCGCGATAGTTTGACACATCAATTAATTGCCACGGCTAAATCGCAATTAGGCGTCCCGTACAAATATGCCACAAGCAATCCCAATGAGAGTTTTGATTGTTCAGGCTTCACTTCTTATGTGTATGGAACATTCGAACTTCCACATTCACGGAGTTCAAAAGATTATGGGCAATTGGGAGAGCAAGTAACACTGGAGACCTGTTTGCCTGGAGACTGTATTCTCTTTTCAGGCACGGCACCTGGAAGTAAGACCATTGGACACGTTGGCATTGTGATCTCGAACGACGAGAACGGCATTCAATTCATTCATTGCTCCAGCTCAAAAAATCATTTCGGTGTTGTCATCACCAATTACCACGATTCCAATTATCCAAAGCGATTTTTGCAGGTACGGCGGTTGTTTTGAGGGAATTCCGCTGTTAAAAAAAGTTAAGCTATCGCGCGTCATTCGGGCTTTAGAGTACATTCGGAAAAAAAGAAGCGCTTGAAGAAGATTCGTTTGAATACCGTTATTCTATTGGTCGTAGTGGCATTGATTGCATTACTGATCATTCAGGCCTTTCAATCTGCACAACTTTACGATCGAAAATCGACCGAATTTGCAAACCGCATGAGTACGACCATGGACCGAATTGCCATGCGCCATGAAAAAGCGGAAGATGTCCGTCGTTACCTGAAAGTTGCGAACAAAGATTTCGGAATTAAATACCGGGATATTTTAAAGGAGGAATTCAAAACATTGCTTGCCGTAAAAGAAACAATCTCCATCGAGGACACTACAATATTCGAAAATGGAGAAATGCAGGAATATTTAATTATTAAAGGAAAATCCTACGATTCTATTTCGGGTGTTACTGCAGAACAGCGGGTTTTGGCGAGAGATGCCCGACAATTGCGCGATTTGTTCAAACGTCACGACGATAAAAATGAAAACTCTCAGATTTCCGTTCAATTGGATCAACGTGTTGTTCAGCAAATCTTTAAAAAAGCACGATTTGTCAATGAAATGATGATCGACGTGTTTCGCACCAATATTTATGAAAAGCCTGAACAGCGTGTAGACATTACTTTTTTGGATTCCGTGCTCCAAACCGAGCTGTCCCTCGACAAATTGCCTGGCGACTTTGAATTTATGATCACGGACGCACAAAACGTACCTGTCCGCTTCAAGGGAGCACCGTCCAATTATGTCACCGACATTGACACTT
>JBNKGN010000139.1:0-8317 GCA_050289845.1 Crocinitomicaceae bacterium
TCAGAATAGAAGATCAGCACAAACCTGGCACTTCTCGCCATCCACCTCGATAATCTTGCGGTACGAGTCGGCCGTGGTCGGATCGTATTCTTCAACAAAGTTGCCATACATGAACTGAAATCAACCACACATCATGAGCGAAACCAATCCAAACAAAAATAGGCGACTGACATTTTGTTGTGTTCTTCGAATTCGAATGGCTGCAACTAAAATAAAAACAAGGGAGATCAAGCTAGAACCATTAATTAATGGATAGCAAAGCTCGTATACGGTCCCAGGAATAAGAGAAGCGAAAGTGAATAAAAGCACAATCCCAGCTAAAATGCGTGAGGTTTTGCGAAGTCTGCCTGAAAGTTGAAGGTATTTCGAGGCGTAGGTATAAGCGAAAAAGACCGTGAAACCCGCAACAAATAGTACGATATGCTGCGTGAAATAGCCGCCAGAAGGAAAGAGATATTGGTGCGAATAACCATCAAGAGAAAACTGCAGGAGCCCAGAGCAAAACACGTAAATTGTGTAAATCAAATAAAGCCGATTCCGCAATAGCACGAAAAATGTGAAGTAAATCAGAATCACAAACACGAAAATTCCATAGAAAATTCCCTGACGAAACTGACGTTCGGACTGCAGCGAAACAAATCGCTCTTGGCTCCAAAAGATCATGGGAAGGCTAATAATTTCCCCGTCACTGCCCAGCGTAAGGAAATAGTCTACTGTTTGATTGGGGGCTATGCTTAAAGGGAAAACACTGCGATTTGAAGGAAAGGCTTTTTCAGAAAAAGGGATCCCATCACCAGAGGCTATTTCCGCCCTTCCGAATGTTGTACGATTGTGTACGGGGAACAAACGAACAATGTTAGTAATTGGACGCGCTGTTTCGAGATAAAGATTTTGTGTGCTGTTCGTACGATTCTCAATTCGAAACCAAATGTAAAAGTAACTGGTAGTAAAGTCTAGATTTTCAACGGATTGAGAAAGTTTTTCTTTTGAGAGTTTTTCGGTCACCTCTTTGTAAGTAATATCACTTGGGACAATCGCCTTCGGCGAACGGTAAATGGCAAAATGGTCCGCAATCGAGTGGTTGAGGTATTTGCCCGACCCATCTAGTACGATGACGTCTTGTCCAAACGATAGACTAGAGGTGATAAAGAAAAAAAGCAGCAAGTATTTTCTCATAGCAATTACTACGAATATAGAAATAAGCGCGCAAAGTTGGAGTATAAAAAAAAGCCCTGACGTTTCGGTCAGGGCTTTCCAATTAAGTGTGTCGAAGATTACTCACCAACTACCTCGAAAGAGAAAGTTGTTTTCACATCTTTGTGAAGGTTAGCAGTTGCTTCGTAAGAACCGATCTCACGGATAGGCTCTTCTTTAATTTTCAATGATTTACGGTCGATTTCAATACCTTCTGCTTTCAAAGCTTCCGACAATTGAACTGTATTTACAGAACCAAAGATTTTTCCTTTTTCGCCTACTTTCGTAACGATTTTCACTGAAGAAGCTTCCAACTTTTTACCAAGTTCTTCTGCTTCCGCCAATACTTTCGAATCTTTGTGTGCTTTTTGTTTCATGATCTCAGCATGCGCTTTCTTTGCAGAAGCGGTAGCCAAAACTGCGTATCCTTGAGGGATCAAAAAGTTACGACCATATCCTGGTTTTACGGTAACTGTATCGTTCGCGTATCCCAAGTTGTCAACGTTTTTCTTTAAAATTACTTCCATTTTGAATAAAATTTCGTGTTAAACCTGAAGGGTCGATTATTTCAACATATCCGCAACGTACGGCATAAGCGCAATGTGACGAGCACGTTTGATCGCTTTGTTTACACGTCGTTGGTATTTCGCGGATGTTCCAGTAATACGGCGTGGCAAAATTTTACCTTGCTCGTTCACTAATTTCAAAAGGAAATCTGCGTCTTTATAGTCGATGAATTTAATACCGCTTTTTTTGAATCGGCAGTACTTTTCTTTTTTGATCTCGATGTTAATCGGAGTCAAATATCTTACATCATTTTGAGCCATTGTTTCTCGTTTTTAATGTTATTGAATTAAGCTTCTGCCTCTACGGCTTTTTTCGATCCCAAACGAGCGCGACGCTTTCCAGCATACTCGTAATGATCTTTGTCCATGCGTACAGAAAGGAAACGCATCACACGCTCATCGCGTTTGAACATCAATTCCAAATCAGCGATTGCAGTTCCTGGTGCTTCAAATTCAAGTAGGAAGTAAAATCCAGTCGATTTCTTTTGAATCGGGTACGCCAATTTGCGCAATCCCCAACTCTCAGAATGAGTAACCTTACCACCCAACGAGCTAATTTCGCTCTCGAATTTCTGCACTGCTTCCTTTGTCTGTTCTTCAGACAAAACGGGAGTTAAAATGAAAACAGTTTCGTAAGAATTCATAAAAATTAAGTTTGTAATTATATATTATTCGCCCCATTTCTTTTAAACGGGAGTGCAAAGATAGGAAATTTATTTGACTCGTAGGATGCCTAGATCTGTTTTTTGACCTGCGGATTTTTCCTTAAACCGACCGATAACAATCATTGAATCCGATATTTGAAATGAATATCTTTTGTAAAAGCATTCTCCGTCCTCAAAATAATTATCGAGTCTGTGTCTTTCGATTAATTCATGTTCCTTTGTTAAGACAACTTCGGTAGCGCAAATGTTGTTTGTTAAGTAATGCTTCGACATTGCATTGAATTTGCCTTTTTCTCCATAATTTTCTTTGAAATCGTTGGCGAAAATATGAATGTTATCTTGGTTGTCAATGAGCGAACCAATATAATAATTGCACGATGAATATGGACGGAAACTTTCAATCATTCCAGTCGTTGATAGATTGGAAAAGAATGCAACGCGAATAAAATTTGCTACATTTTTTTCTCCTGCGGAAAATACCGTTTCAGCTCCAATAAAAATAGAACCATCCTTAAACTTTGATTGTGTTGTCGAACGCATTCCGGTGCTTACAAATTTTTGATTGTCTGCCTTTTTCAGAAATTCAGACCACATTTCAGGATTGATGTGTTCGCTAATGTTGGACGCAGAAAAAGAAGAAGAGTCGATTAATTCTGTAGTTTCGATGTTATATGACTCAAGTAAAAAACGACCATTTTTCTGAGAATAGACAAGCATAAACTGATCTTCATCATTCGCTTCGATCAATTTAGTGCCAATTAAGCCCTCATTCATGTTGATGGCATATTTGGATGTCTCATTCTTTGAAACGTGTATAAGTTCAATTCTTCGAATATCTCCATAAGTAAAGACTGCAGAACTAGCGTACATGTGATTCAAATAAAAATCGCCTTTTTCATCAAGAAAAAACCAATCGATTTGACCGATTTCAGTATTATTCGAGAGCGGAATAGATTCTGAATAAAGGTGTTCGAAAGTTTGGGTGGAGTACACGTGAACGTCAATTCCTTTGCCATCTTGATACACTGAATTTTGTGATCCATGTGCTATAATGGCGAAGTAGTTTTCATTAAAGACGATGCTTTTTCTGAACTTATTACTTGTCGAATTGTTAGTTAGTAATGGAGTGCCTTCATCATAATTTTCTAAAGTGTTTATGTTGGTTTTATAAATTGTCACTGAATATTTATCGAAGTCACTCTTTTCCTCATGCATATCAAAATGTATATTATACAAAGAGTCGTTAATCATAATGTATTTGTCCGACTTCAGGAATTTTTTATAAACCTCCATGTGCTTGAGATGCAAGTATCTTTTTATACTGACCTCATCTTCGCTAACACTGCTAATAAGTGTTGGTTTCATTCCCGATGGTTTTGTAGTGCTTTGGTCTATTAAAATGATGGAGTTATTAGCAATTTCATATTCTTGTACTGCGTCTAATTTTTTTCCTTGATCTATATCCAACCATTCAATGGTCGTTTGAGAGAATGAACATTGTGCAATTAATAGAAGAACAGTAAGCGCGGTATATTTCATGTTTAGTATTGTTTTTCGTTTTTCAAACTGCCGAAAGTAGTGATTTCCGAATCGTTTAAATGAATTTTATATCTTTATGTAGCTCACCAGAATAATTTAATAGTATGACTATAAAGTCAATCCTCGCCCTTTCACTCTCATTTATAGCACTCACCTCCTGCTACACCAACCTCAAAGAACTCGACCGCGAGGTACACGTGCGTATTGTGGATGATATGAATATCTCCGTTCAAAACAGCGGAAACACCAACTTCAGTGGCTACCTCAGCGAAACACAATACCGCGATGTGTATCTACAGGGGCTTCGTGCCGATTTACAGGCAAACAAGGTGATTATCGACGAGCAAAATCCAGAATTTGAAATCTATTTAAGTCAATTGACAGTGGTGGAAACGACCAAAATGGATTCTATCAACGATACGTCTTCTCCAGATCACGGAAAGAAATTCGAATTGTCCTCGCTCGATTTGAGTGCTTCTGGAACCATGAAACGATTGTCGGATGGCACAACGTACACGTGGTCCGCGGACAAAAGTAAAAACGAATCGACCACCAGTTCACGAAGTGCAGCCCAAATTGCCGCTGGTGAAAACAAAGACAAAAATCTATACCGCGAAAAGGAATTTGATAGCGATGAAGTGTCTGACCTCACGAGAAAAGTGGGAGAACGCTCTGGTGCGATGATTCTTCGCGATTTGATTCGAGCGGTGAATCAATAATTTCCCTGGGGTTTCGTTGTAGTTGCTAGAATGGCTATAAAATCAATTGTTTTCTTTGGGGTGACTCTTTTGTTGTTGTCATCCTGTTATGTCAATCTGCGAAGATTGGATCGGCATGTGACCGCGAGCTTATCAGGAATGCCAAAGATTGATCACGTCAATTTTACTGATTTCGAGTTCGATCAATTGGCCTTTGAAAAGGTGTTTCCAAAAGAATTTGAGGAGCAACTTATTACGAGTCTTCGAGTTAATAGTGTGGATGTTGTCAATGAGAACCCAGAATTTGAAATTCTCTTGGAAAATTTGTACATCGAGATTGGTTCGAAAAAGGAAGAAGTGAAAGATGTCAATGCTTCGAATTACGGGGCGACTTTCGAGTTACAGCAAATAGAACTTTGTATGCGCGGATCGATTGTGCAGGTTTCTAGTGGCCAGACATCCAGTTGGATAGCCAAAGTGGACGCGAGGGAATCTCTTGAGAAACAAACAAATACAGAAACATCGGCTTTGGGCGTTCAAAGTACTACGGTAACTTATCAAAAGAAGCAATTGACACCAGATGTCCTGGAAACGCTATTGAATACCTTAGCATTGCGATCGCAAACGGCCATTGTAAAAGACCTGATTTCGGCTGTGAATGAGAAATAAGTTTTACAGGTTTGGAAGTGATTAATTTTCAATCTTTCCATAGAGGATCACGACATAATCCCCAACATTTTTGTAAATTCGCGTGACTTTAAACCATCAAATTTAACAGCATACAATTATGGTATTCGACTTAGACATGATCAAGGAGGTGTACGCAAAATATCCAGAGCGAGTTGCGGCAGCCCGAAAAGTGGTAGGGAAACCACTCACATTGGCAGAAAAGATTTTATATACACACTTGTGGGATGGAGCGGCTACCGAGGCGCACGAACGCGGTGCTTCGTATGTTGATTTTGCTCCTGATCGTGTAGCGATGCAAGATGCTACGGCGCAAATGGCTTTGTTGCAATTTATGCAAGCAGGTAAGTCGAAAGTAGCTGTTCCTTCAACAGCACACGCGGATCACTTGATTCAAGCGAAAATTGGCGCAACGAAGGATTTGCAAGAGGGAATCAACAAAAACAACGAAGTGTTCAATTTCTTGAGCTCCGTTTGTGATAAATATGGAATCGGTTTCTGGAAACCAGGAGCAGGTATTATTCACCAGGTGGTTTTGGAAAATTACGCCTTCCCTGGAGGAATGATGATCGGAACAGATTCACACACGGTAAATGCCGGTGGACTTGGAATGGTCGCTATCGGTGTTGGAGGTGCAGATGCCGTTGACGTAATGGCTGGAATGGCTTGGGAATTGAAAATGCCGAAATTGATCGGAATCAAATTGACCGGGAAATTGAACGGTTGGACAGCACCGAAAGATGTGATTTTGAAGGTTGCTGGTATTCTTACGGTAAAAGGTGGGACAGGATGCATCGTTGAGTATTTCGGCGAGGGAGCAGAGTCTATGTCCGCAACTGGAAAAGGAACAATTTGTAACATGGGAGCTGAAATTGGAGCAACAACTTCAACGTTTGGGTACGATGATTCTATGAGAAGATATTTGGCGGCAACAGGACGTCAGGAAGTGGTGGATGCAGCTGACGCGATTGCAGATCATTTAACAGGAGATGCGGAAGTGTATGCCAATCCAGAGCAGTATTTCGATCAGGTGATTGAAATCAACCTTTCAGAATTGACACCGCACTTGAACGGACCGTTTACACCAGATTTGGCAACTCCAGTAGCTGAAATGAAGGAAAAAGCAGCGGCGAACGGTTGGCCAACAGAAATTGAATGGGCATTGATCGGATCATGTACCAATTCATCTTACGAAGATTTAACACGTGCGGCTTCGATTGTTGATGACGCTGTAGCAAAAGGAGTGAAACCAAGAGCTATTTTGGGAATCAACCCTGGTTCTGAGCAAGTACGCTTCACAGCAGAACGCGATGGATTGATGGACACCTTTAATAAATTTGAGTCGACACGAATCTTTACGAACGCTTGTGGACCTTGTATTGGTCAGTGGGATCGTGAAGGGGCTGAGAAACAAGAGAAAAATTCGATTGTACACTCCTTCAACCGTAACTTTGCGAAACGTGCCGATGGAAACCCGAATACGCATGCGTTTGTTGCTTCACCAGAAATGGTTGCAGCGATCGCTATTTCAGGGCGTTTGGATTTCAATCCAATTACGGATACATTAACGAATGAAAATGGTGAAGCGGTACGATTGGCTGAACCAACAGGATCGGAATTGCCTTCGAAAGGATTCGCCGTAGATGATAATGGATATCAGGCACCTGCAGAAGACGGTAGCACTGTTCAAGTCGTTGTGAGTCCAGATTCAGATCGTTTGCAATTGTTATCACCTTTTGCCCCTTGGGATGGAGGGAATATCGAAGGAGCGAAATTGTTAATCAAAGCGCAAGGAAAATGTACCACAGATCATATTTCTATGGCAGGACCTTGGTTGCGCTACCGTGGTCATTTGGATAATATTTCGAATAACTGTTTGATTGGTGCTGTAAACGCATTCGGTGGAGCAACAAACGAAGTTGTCAATCAATTGACAGGAGCGAAAGGAGAAGTGCCGGCGACAGCAAGAGCATACAAAGCCGCTGGAATTCCATCAATCGTGGTAGGAGATCATAACTACGGAGAAGGATCTTCACGTGAGCATGCGGCAATGGAACCACGTCACTTAGGTGTTCGCGCAGTAATCGTAAAATCGTTTGCACGTATCCATGAGACCAACTTGAAAAAACAAGGAATGCTCGGTTTGACGTTTGCGAATGAAGCAGATTACGATAAAATCAAAGAGGACGATACATTCAACTTTATTGATTTGAATGCGTTTGCGCCAGGGAAACAATTGACTTTGGAAGTGGTACACGCGGATGGTTCGAAAGAGGAAATCAAGTTGAATCATACGTACAATGCACAACAAATTGATTGGTTCAGAGCAGGGTCTGCATTGAATTTGATTAAAACGCAGAATGCGCAATAAGTAATTCGAATAGAATTGATAGGAAGGCTCGCAATTGCGGGCCTTTTTTTATGTTGCATCATGGAAGACTGAGCACGAACTCCCATCAACAATCCTTCTCGCTAGAACCGCACGTTGTGAAACAATCGGAGTTCCTACAAATATTCTTGTAAGGTATGATTGCGCTGCAATTCGTTCTGTGTCTCATACATTCCAGTCGTTTGGCTTCAAGTAGAAAGATAGCACCCTTGAATTTCAAAAACGATCAAATTCGAAGCGAAAGAAAACAATGAGTTCGGACGAAGAAGCGCTTGGTGCTACCAGATAATCAAGCAAAAAAAAAACGCCACCCGAAGGCAGCGTTTCAAAGCGTTCTGTTATTACTTAGATTTTCACAGAAAGACCCAACTGCAATGGAGTTCCTCCACCTGCACCGATCTCAATCATCATTCCGATGTTGTCAGTGAAATAAATGCGCGTACCCAATGCGATACGAACAGCAACAGGAACCAAAGCTCTTTCTTGCTCCAATCCGTCAGTGTTTGCATTTGGATCTTCAACTGTCCAAGAACGATTCGCGTGTTTGTAACCAATACCAAATCCTGTGTAGGCATCCAC
>JBNKGN010000140.1:0-8276 GCA_050289845.1 Crocinitomicaceae bacterium
GATGCTTGAATATAATTAGGATTTCCGCCACTATTTGCATCTGAGAAACCAACGAAGTCCGTTATACTGGGACCATTTGTTCCAAAACCATTTCCACTAATAGATAGTATGTTGCCTGTACCCGCAGTTATTACAGAAGGAAAGAAGGAAAGTTCAGTACTGACACTTTGTACGGCCGATACAGGTACAATTGGATTCGTCTGCGTTATGTGAACTCCTAAAATAGTTTCTAACGCTAACTCGATGGACATAACGTCTGATTCGAAAAAAGGACATTTCGCCATTGATTTTAATCGAGAATATTTTAGAAAGCCTTGTTTCGAGCTGTACACCTCATATTTTGCTAAAGAATTCAATTCGTTGCAAAAGAAAATGCCGAAATCACCAATTTGTAATGATAATAGGGAAGAGGTCGAGAAATAGTCATCTCCAACTTGTCCACCAATTGTTCGAATGGTTAGCGTATCAGAACTTAGAACTCCTTTAAAAAGGCCGTTTACAAGAAGAAGATTATCAGTATAAATAATTGAATGTGAAACATTCCAATAAGAAGATTGTGCAATAATTTCACCTCTAATGATTAGCTCAGATGAATCCAGTTTTTCTTGTAGAGTAATTGGATACAAGTGCTCGTCAGACGCCAATGAGGAATTGCTTATAATGACGGTAAAGGCTATCAGTAAATAGATTAAAACAAATTTCATTGAAGGGTTCGGATGAGAGATTTTGTATCTTTTTGCTAAGTAAAGTGATGTGTTAAACTCTTTTTAACGATTTAACGAAGTGAAAATAGCTTTTTTATATTTTAGGGCGACACAGCCACTTGAATTTTAGAAGATTATTTTTTTTTAATTTAAATTCTTAAAACTTACAATTGCCAAGATGGTTTTACGCAAGGCCATTTCTTCGTTGGCGCCCGAGCCAAAAGAAACATCGTTTCTGATGAAAAGCGCACAACAAGTTTGGTCGATGTGCGTTAAGAATGAATTCGTTTCCTCGATGCGCTCGTGATCCCATTTGCGGGAGACCTTGCAACTTCCAAAGCCAACTTTCCTAACTGAAAGATTTGACTTTTTCCATTGCCAAACACGAAGTAAAATTCAGTTTGTCCCATGAAAAAAGCCAAGCACAAAGTGCTCGGCTTTCTTGTTGCGGAGAGAGAGGGATTCGAACCCTCGATACACTTTTGGCGTATACACACTTTCCAGGCGTGCTCCTTCAACCACTCGGACACCTCTCCTTTCTTGTTTAATTGGTTGTGTTCACTATTAGAACGACGGCAAAAGTAGCAATTTCTTACTAATCCCGACGTTCTCCGCGAAGGTTGTTCATTATTTTACTTTTTGAAGCCTCTAAATTCTTTGGGTCGACCGTCAACATCAATTTGGTAATCGCTGCTTCCGTGGTCATTTCTCCGCCACTCAATACGCCGATCCTATTAAATGTAGAACTCGATTTGTACTTCCCTTGCTCAACTTTTCCTGAACTACATTGCGTTATGTTGAGTACAATTCCTCCTTCTACGATGAAGCGTTCCAAAATGCGAATCATTTCTGGGCTGTCTGGTGCGTTTCCTGCGCCGAAAGTTTCGATGATAACAGCATCTGTTTTTGTTCGATCAAATACCTGCTCGTACAACTCGAATTTAATCCCTGGAAACAACTTAATTAGCGCAACCCGTTCGTTCACATTGGTGTTTACTGTCAAATCTTTTGCATCGCTGCGCAACATATAATCCATGTGGTAGTACAAGTTAACCCCAGCACTTGCCAATTCTGGATAATTGGGCGAACGAAACGCTTCAAAATTTTCAGCAGAATCCTTCATACAACGGTTACCGCGCAGCAATTTATAATCAAAATAGACAGCAACCTCTGTGACCAGGGACTTGCCTAAATCGTCTGTTGCTGCAGCGATTTCCAAAGCTGTGATAAGGTTCTCCTTGCCATCCGTGCGAATCACACCAATGGGCAACTGAGATCCCGTGAGAATTACCGGCTTTTGCAGTCCGTCTAGCATAAAACTGAGTGCAGATGCCGTAAATGCCATCGTATCAGATCCGTGAAGTACTACAAATCCGTCGTACTGCTGGTAATTATTTTCAATCGTTTGCGCTATTTCCTTCCAATGACTCGGACAAATTTCCGAGGAATCTACTGGAGCCTCAAAGCTTACACTATCCATTTCGATGTTCAACCGATTGATCTCAGGTACATGATGCGAAATCAATCGAAAATCCACATTTGATAATTCTCCCGTTACAGGATCTTTGATCATTCCAATGGTTCCACCAGTATAAATAATCAGGATTTTAGGCTTTTTCTCCATGGATCAAAAAAATCACGGTTTGTATTTCGTTGCGGTGTCTACTATTGATCAGCAACTAATGAGTTGGCAAATTAAACAATTCGATGGCGTTTTGTGTCGTTTGTGCTGCAATTTCTCGAAGCGTTAATTCATAGACATCCGTCAATTTTTCGGCAATGTGTACTAAATAGCTGCTCTCATTCCGCTTTCCTCGAAACGGAACTGGCGCCAAGTAAGGTGCATCAGTTTCCAAAATCAAATCTTCTAGTGGAATTTGTTTTAATACACTGTCCAGGCCTGCTTTTTTATAGGTCAAAACACCTCCTATTCCCAATTTAAATCCGCCGTAGGATTTGATATGAGCGGCTTGTGCTTCATCTCCTGTAAAACAGTGAAAAACTCCTGTAAGCCCATCGTCATTCAAGTCGTCGAGAATGGTGAAAATTTCTTCGAAGGCCTCTCTCGCATGAATCGCAATCGGTAACCCCAGCTCTTTTGCCCAAAGCACTTGCTGTGTAAACGCTTGACGCTGCTGCTCAACAAAAGTTTTGTCCCAGTACAAGTCCATCCCGATCTCGCCTACTGCAACATATTTACGTTGGAACAAATGGGTTCGGATAATTTCAAGATCTTGTTCCCAATTTTCTGTGACATAGCCAGGGTGCAATCCCATCATCGCAAAGCAATTTTCAGGAAATTCCTTTTCCAAAGCGTGCATTCCATCAATGGAAGCTACATCGATATTCGGTAAGAGGAGGTGCTTTACATCAGCATTAATCGCGCGCTGCACGACTTGAGTACGATCTTCATCAAAAGCTTCTGAAAAAAGATGCGTGTGCGTATCAACAAACATATTTAGTACAGGGATATACTCAAGCCGAACTGCAACTGATTGATAGCAGTGCTTTCGGAATTCTTGAACATTGGATTGAAATTATAACTTGCGTAGAGTGCCCAATTCCGCAATCCGATGCGCACATGCGCACCATAAACCAACGGATTTAAATCGGGGAATCCATAATCTTTCACTACATCGCGATTGGCTCCTTCGTTGTAAACGCGTTTTGAATACATATTGGCTTGATATCCAATTTTACCTCCGATGTGGAATTTAAAATGGCGCCAAGATTCTTTTCGGAAACGCAATTCAATAGGTACTGCAAAAAGATTCCCCATCAAAATATTCCTGTCAAAATTCCCAGCAACCGATTCTGAATAGACCGTTTTTGCTGGAGTATCGTATTTTAAAAAGGTTTGGTCGTGGCGAATTCTCATGATTTGATGCGCTACCCCCACCCCAAGTGATACGGTATTTCCTTTCGTTAATGGGATATCAAACATCATGTTGGTGTTCAATCCTATGGATGCCCAATGATTTTCAAAAGGCTTCACATCTCCATTCCAATCGTTGTATACCACATCAAAAATAAGGCGGTCGTACTTACGCACTTTTTCTTCTTTGGCAGGTCGAAGCCCCGTGTAATACCACATGAAGCCCGCTCTAAATCGCGAGCGAATTTCTCCTTTGCTGTCGTATTGTCCGAAAGCATTCGAAACTACAAGGAGGCTTACAAATATGAGTATTTTATTTCGCATTCGCTATTTTTTTCTCCCAGTTCCAGGCGTCTCTCACGCAATCTTCCAGGGTAAATTCAGCCTGCCACTGTAACAGCGTTCTTGCTTTAGTAACATCGGCATAAATTTGTGATACATCGCCATCTCTGCGTGGACCCATTTCCCAACGCAACGGTTGCTCAGCTATCTTTTCGAAGGTATGAATTATTTCCAAAACACTTGCGCCATTGCCCGTTCCAACGTTGACAAAATCTATTAAGGGGTGTTCTTGCAATTCTAACCATTTTAGTCCTTTAATGTGTGCATTTGCCAAATCGACTACATGGATGTAATCGCGCACGCAGGTTCCGTCAGTTGTATCGTAATTATTTCCGAATACAGTTAATTGCTTCAATTTCCCGATCGCTGTTTGGGTAATGTACGGCACCAAATTATTCGGTACGCCAATAGGCAATTCACCTATTTCACTTGAAGGATGCGCACCAATCGGATTAAAATAACGTAAGCTTAAAACTTTTAAATCACTCCCAGATTGAAAAACGTCCTGAAGAATTTGTTCGGAAATTTGTTTCGTTGCGCCGTAGGGCGAATTGGCTGTTTTTAAAGCTGTTTGTTCGTCTACTACAACTTGATCGGGTTCACCATAAACGGTGCATGAGGAAGAAAATACCAAACTTCGCACCTTAAATTCCTGACAGAGTTCAATACAATTAATCAAACTCACGAGATTGTTCCGATAATACTTTAATGGTTCGTTTACAGACTCTCCAACCGCTTTATAGGCGGCGAAATGAATGACACCCGCAAAATCATGCGCTTCGAAAACCGTTTGTAGATCGGGCTTATTGGTAATATCTATTCGAATGCAAATCGGTTGAACACCTGTAATTTTCTCTATTCCATCGAGGATTTGTGGGTCCGAATTGCGGAAATCGTCCACGATCACTGGTACATACCCTTGATTGATAAGTTCAACAACTGTATGAGAACCAATAAATCCAGCCCCACCTGTGACAAGAATTTTTTGTGCATTCTTCATGGTTTCAAAGGTAACAGAAATGATGTAATTTAGCAGCATGGAGGAACGGAAGAAAATCAATCTGCGACGACATGTGAGCCCCAAAGTTCCCAGCAAGTATTTGTGGCGCATCTTATTTTACTGTTTGCTATTGGGCGGACTCGTTGTTTTCATTGTTTATTTACGTGACGATGCGATCGCCAAGCAAGAAAAGGCGAAAAAACAACCCACCGAAGCGGTGAAAGAAATCAAGGATTTTACCATTGAGCAATGATGCTGTAGGATCGTTTTTCAATTAACAGAATATCCTAACTTTGCACAAACGCGCGTTTTATGGCTTTAAGCATACAAAAATTCACCTTTAGTCCCTTTCAAGAAAATACGTACATCGTTCATGATGGAAATGATTGTGTCATCATCGATCCTGGCTGTTACGAACAACACGAGCGCGACACACTAACGACTTTTATCGAACGTGAAAATCTAACGCCACGAGCCTTGTTGTTAACCCATGGACATCTAGATCACGTCTTCGGATGCGATTTCGTCAAGAAAAAATACGGTCTTGATGTGTATCTTCATGAAAAAGATCTTTTTACACTAGAAATGGGCGAACGTTCGGCGGCACTCTATGGCATCCCTGGTTTTGTTCAACCCGAAACGCCTAACAAACTATTGAAAGGAGACGAATTGCTCGAGTTTGGTTCTATCCGTTTGCAGGTCGCTTTTACACCAGGGCACTGCGTTGGTCATGTGGTTTTTATCAATTACGAAGATGATTTTGTGATCAACGGCGACGTATTGTTTGCTGGCAGTTTTGGTCGCACGGACTTGCCTGGTGGCGATATGGAAGTTTTGAAAAAGACCATTTTTGAAGTAATGTTTGCTTTACCAGAAACTATGACGGTCTATTCAGGTCACGGTGACGAAACGACTATTGGGCAGGAAAAACGTACCAACTACATCCACAATTTCTGATATGCGCATCGCCATCAATACCCGTTTCTTGCTGCCACACAAAATGGAGGGTTTTGGCTGGTACACTTATGAAATTTCGAAGCGTTTGGTGGAAATGCACCCCGAACATACTTTCTTGTTCTTCTTCGACCGTAAGTACGATCCTAAATTTGTTTTTGCTGAAAATGTTATTCCGATCGTTCTCAATCCACCTGCAAGACATCCGATTCTCTTCAAAATTTGGTTTGACTGGTCGGTAAAACGTGCATTGAAAAAGCATCGTGCGGATGTATTTTTTTCGCCGGACGGATATTTGTCACTTACTTCAGATCTTCCGCAAATTGGCGTAATGCATGATCTAAATTTCGAGCACAATCCCGAAGATTTAAAACCGATCATGTTGCGATATTACCGCACCTATTTCCCGAAATTTGCGAAAAA
Source organism: Crocinitomicaceae bacterium (assembly GCA_050289845.1). Lineage (GTDB taxonomy): Bacteria > Bacteroidota > Bacteroidia > Flavobacteriales_D > Crocinitomicaceae > UBA4466. The sequence continues at coordinate 6,299 of JBNKGN010000140.1, forward strand.
GGCAGCACACTTACTGACAGTTTCGGAATATTCAAAACAAGATATCTGTACAACGTATGAAATACCCGAATCGAAGGTAACAGCGGTTTGGAACGGTGCTTCTGACGTCTTTCGTCCGTTATCAGAAGAAGTACAAGGTCAAGTACGCAAGACTTATTCCAACGGACTGCCTTATTTTTTGTTTGTAGGTGCTATTCATCCACGGAAGAACGTTCGGCGTCTGATTGAAGCATTTTTAATGTATCGGGAAGCGAATCCAGATGCCACAGAACAACTGGTTATCGTCGGTACGGAACTCTGGAACAACGCCGGTTTTGATTTAGACATTTCTGACGCTGCCAAGGCCCACATTCATTTCACGGGGCACGTTTCGTTGGATGTTTTGGCGCGAATTATGGCAGCAGCGAAACTATTTACGTTCGTTCCGTATTTCGAAGGGTTTGGCATCCCACTAGTGGAAGCCATGCGTTGTGGGACGCCTATCCTCGCTGGAGATCGCACATCACTCCCCGAAGTTGCTGGAGACGCTGCACTTTATTGTAATCCATTCGACGTTGAAGATATTGCGCGACAGCTTTCGTCTTTGGCATCCGACGCCATATTGCGAAAATCCCTCTCTGAAAAAGGACTAAAAAGAGCCTCGGAATTTTCTTGGGATCGTGCTGCTGAGAAAGTTTGGGAAGTGATCGAGAATACCGTGAAATCTTAGTACATTTCGCGTATGAGACGGCTGACAATCATCTTCTTACTGAGTGGAATACTCGTTTCTTGTCATTCGTCCAAATCCTTAGTAAATAACATTTCGTCCGTTTCCCTTGAGATTGATCGAAACGAAACTGTTAACGTCGGTTCGAGCTTTGAATACGTTTTGTTGGTCCAATTAAAATCAGGCGGTCAGCGGAAAATTAAAGACGATGCTCTTGTAACTATTGGAGATGGTATGTTCACTGATGCAGGGAAACACCAGGCGCGCACCGTTGGTCCCTTACCAAATTTCATCGATTCGGTTTTTCCTATTTCATTAAAGATTTCGATCGAAGAATACGAATTTGAAGGAATCGACTCGATTCAACTCAATTTTAAAGGTCCCATCATAGTAAATTGGCCGAGTCCAGATGGAAAAGATGGAGTCGAACCAAGAGCAAGTACCGCAACACTTTTTAGTCGTGATGGACTTGAGGGGCGCCCTGGTGGCGACGGAGAAGATGGTGTTACTGGAAGAAACATCATTAGTTATATGTGGTTGGAAGCAGGAGAACTGCGTATGGTAGTGGATTGCGATCGTTGCGAAGAAAAGTCGTATTACCGCTCAAGATCCAAAGACTCTATAATTGTTACTCTAAACGGTGGAAACGGCGGTGATGGCGGTACGGGAGGCAAAGGAGGGAACGGAAAACCAGGTAAAGAAGCGAAACCTCCAGGCAACGGTGCCGATGGAGGAACTGGTGGAAATGCTGGTAATGGAGGAGAAGGTGGATCTATGTTGATTTTCATTCATCCCGAAGCCGCTTATTTGAATGAAAGCATTTCCTTATCCAACCTTGGTGGAAACGCTGGAACCCCAGGTAAAGGAGGTGCGCCAGGACTATCGGGCAAACCTATGAAAAATCAGGAGAAGCGACTTGACGGAAAACAAGGCGAATCGGGGAAGGAAGGAACTAGTGGAAAAACGGGGCCTTCTGTGAAATATTCCATTGTGGAATTTAGCGTCGAGCAACTATTGAATCAATAATACTTCGGGGTTCGAACTATCCCTTCGGGTACAACGATGCTGAGATAAGCGTTAAAATATCGGACGAAAAAAGGTAAAAGAATCGACTTTCTAGGAATAATACGGCGAAATCATGACGTATACTACAACTCCAGTGATCGCCACGTACAACCACAAAGGCCACGTAATTTTTGTCCATTTCTTGTGACGCTCATAATCTCCCTGCCAGGCAAAAAGATAGGTAAACAACACCAACGGGACTACCAC
>JBNKGN010000141.1:0-8191 GCA_050289845.1 Crocinitomicaceae bacterium
ATCTGGTCCTAAACCGTCATTTCTATACTGAACTACGTAGCCATTACCGTCTTTTAAGTTTCCAAAATCTAAGTTGTTACCGAGCGTATCGTGAACCAAGCTGATCTCCATTAAAAGATCATTTTTCATAATAACCTTAGATTTTAAAGCTCCGTTTTGGTAATAATTGGTGAAATGTAAAATAGTGTCTGCATTTTGCAGATAAACTTCGTATTCAGTTTGAAGGGTGGTTGTATCTCCAGCATGAAACTCACTCCAATATTCTTCGCCACTAGTTAGCAGAACCTTTTTGGAACTGATACAGCTAAGTAATGCAGCAGAGAAAAACAATATGTAAACGATGGGCTTCATTGGCTATAACTTAATTTCAACTCCACAAAAATAACAGATAACATACGTATATACACCTTATACATACCCCTCCCTGAGAAATGGGGATTTCTGTGTGACCTGAAACCATTGGTGTTCTTATTTTTTCGAGTTGGATCCAGCAGAAAAATCGAACGTTTGGAAAATCGATGGGCTCGTTCGGAAATTATTGAGATCAAGACGACATACATTGGAACTATTTTTATTCGTACAAGATTAAATCGACAAGTATGAAACTAGTTAGCACACTTCTGGCCACACTATTTTTTTCAATCACAAATGCACAAAATACGGAAACTGCAGTTTACGAGTTAAATACGCATCAAAAGATACAATCTCTGAGACTGAGTGAAACAAATTGTTACGAGCAAACAGCAGGGTCATTCTCCCCTATTGCAGCAGTATGCGATTCGACAGTATGCTTGCATTTGAATCCATTATCCGATTACGAACTTATGGTAAACAACACTACCTTAATTCAAATCACAAGCAAGGATATTCAGGAAAGTTTGATGGAAGAAGAAGCTTTACCGATTCCGTTTGTTGTTGCCAAAAACTCAATAATTCGTGAAGAATAGGCAATCGTATTTACGATGGAATTTTGTCTAATAAAAGACTCTCCCTACTTCTAAGAGAATCTATTCGGATTGAATCGTTGGAAATTTTCCTCCTGCTTACGCCCCTATAATACGAGATGACATCTTGGACTATTTTTTCGGCGCTGTGCACGAAATAAATAATTTCGACTGTGATCCTCCAATTTGTGTGGAATTAAAACATTGTGAAGTAAATCACCATTAAGGTACCAGGAAACACCATTACTAAAGAGGCAATTCGTGCAAAATTGAACCCCGCGCTTTGCCTTTTAAAAATGAAGGTAATTAGTGGAATCAGCAGAAACAATTGAAATGCGGGAAACCAATTAAAAATGGAACGCTGCCTGATTTCGACATGTTTTCGAATACTGCCATCACTTTCGAGCATATCGTAACTCAGTTTCTTACCTGTACGAAAAATCGGAGAATAGGTCAATTTAAGTGTTCCTTCGACATGATCACTCCAATCCTTAAAATGCGGCGTGAACATATACCCCTCTACATCAAGTACCTTGTGCCAAGTATACTCCCAATTCCGATCAATTTTCCATGATTTTTTTGAAAGTTTTTTGGTTGGACCATCGACGAATACCTCGACAAGAGAAACCACAAACATCGCTGTACAAAACACAACAGCAACTTTGAACAAAAGCCATCGCCAGCCTGAAGTGATGCGCTCATAAAATTCTTTGTCTTCGCGCTCTTCCTTCTCCTTTTTCAGCCGCATTTTCTCTGCCGCAATACGCAAAGCTTCTTCTCTATTTAGGTTTCTTGCCATGAATTTGATTGTACGCCGCAATATAATTATTTCCTTGAAATGCGAAACGATACCCGATTAGTTTTGGTGGATCAATATCAAGCAGGGTTCAACCCGTCGAGAAACAAAAAAAGCTCCCATTTCTGGAAGCTTTTTGTGACCTCGTCAGGATTCAAACCTGAAACCTCTTGAGCCGTAATCAAGTGCTCTATTCAGTTGAGCTACGAAGCCATTCCTTGTTGATGTAAACCATCAATTTCGGGTTGCAAATATAAGTCGTTTTTTGGTAAGACCAAGCGAGTTTTTCAATTTTCTTAAAAAAAGAGTCATTTTTCTTGTGCAATTAATGGATCTCAGCCGAAATTCCTCTATCCAAAAGTCCCGTACACATAGGTTCTAAAGTCTCAAAATCACCCGCTTTCACCTGACACTTCCCCTTGTAATGCACCAACCACGTGCACTGTTCGGCTTGCATCGGTTCGTGCTTACACACTTTAATTAATGATTCAATTACGTGATCAAAAGTGTTCACGTCATCATTAAATACAACCAAATTCTTTGATTCTACCGTTTTTTCAACGACGCTCACTTCTTCGAGCACTTCCGTTTGTGTATTGTTCATTCTTATTGTTTTATTCTTGTTCTTCTATTTCCAATAGTTGTTCTGGTAGTACACCAAAACGCTTGATTTGTTCAATTATCGTCTCCATTTCTTCTTCTGGAATACCGAAAATTTTCACCTCTACGCCTTTGTAAGTTCTTTGCATCGAACGACGGAACTCACAACGCAACATCCAATCCATAAAATCACCCGGTAACAACGAATCGGTGAAGGTCATGACCAATGCCTCCGTTTTTTCATCATCCAAAATGCCTTCTTCCAGGTAAATCGTATCGATGTCGTCCTTGAAATTACGCAAATTTGGCAAATACTCCTCATTTTTGTAAATCACGGATTTCACTTTTTTGTCTTTCGAATCGAAGTAAAAACTACCCTCTGCATTGTAGCGATTCAACACATCTCGTGGGAATTCATCAAACGTCTTCTCTGTAACGATTTGAACGCGCATTTCCCACTCTTCCATCGGGACAATTTCTACCACATTGGTCGTCACGGTATCCGTGCGATTTGTCACCGCTACTTGTTCTGGTGTTGCTATTGCCATGCGAGATTGCAAGATTCCTTTTCCGTTTTCATTCAATAATCGACGGGCATTTCCAATAGAAATACGTTCTCCTTTGTAATAGGCAACAATGAATGCGCCTTGAATTCCACTCTGTCTGGCAAAGTTTTGACGTGGCACCGCTTCTTCAGCCGAGTCGAAGATCCCCGAATTGTAGCGAATTTGTCCATTAGGCAAGCGGAACGTTTTCAAATTTGGCATGTTATTCAAATCCTCTGGGCTCACTGGACGATTAAATACACCGACCTGAACCGTAAAGAAAAGCCCTTCCATTTTCTCAATTGGATCGGCATCTGCTGCTCCTGGAGCTTGATTATACGTCCATTCCGGCACCTCTTCTACTTCATTCGAAATTGGAATATTGAGATTTTCGGCAGTACTTTCCGCTACCTCAATCATAATTTCTTCGGTGCGTTTCGGAACACAAATGCCTGCTTCCTCAAGACGACGTGCTTCTCCAAACGTAATCCGTTCGCCATTACAATACGCAACGATAAATGCGTCCGAATAGCCTAAATTGCGTATTTGTGCACGAGCATCCACGACAGTTTCACTGCTATTGAAATAGCCCGCCATGTAACGTGTAATATTCGTTCCTTCAATTTTTTCTCCTGAAACTGGATTGAATTCTTTGAAGACATCGTCTCGTAGCGGACGGGCAAAAGCTCCTACCTGCACACGGTATACCAACCCTTCAGGCGCTTTCACCCCAACAGGGATTTCAATCGCTCCATTATTTGGTCGTGATGCAGAGGTATCGATAGCGAAACCACTTGTTGGCATCTGTATAATCGTCGCAGCAACAGCAGCCACTTTCAACGGTTGTATTCCACGGGCAACAAGATTTTGCATTTTCATAGCTTCTTCCTCATCTTCAGGCAATGCCTGTTCTGCATTAAATTTCTTCTGCGTCAGATCGATGCGCTTCCGATCAATTTCCTCTTCCAACGTTTGGATTGAGCGCGCCTTCAAATCCAATGATTCATCGGATTCACCATTGCGCACCATTCGTTGCAATTCGTTCCGTTGCAACTCTAATCCTTCCTCTAAATTACGAATTTCATTGGCAACCATCAACGCTTCTGTCGCCGCTTCTTGATATTCTTTGTATTCTTCTGTTGCCGCAAGTTTGCGTTCTTCATTAAACGAGATGGTCTCTTCCAGTGCCTTTGGATCCAACGCTTCTGGTGTCGATTCTTGCTTCTTTAATTGTACTTCGAGACGTTCAAGATCGGCTTCCAATTTTGCTTTTCGGGCTTCTAACAGCGCTTTTTCTTCATTCAATTCGGGAATTTCTTTTCGCTTCGCTGTTTCCAAGGCAGTTTCAACACGTTCGATTTCTCGGGAGACTTCACCGATCTCGATAAAAGCGCGACGTCTTTTTTGTTCCAGTTCTTGTTCTGATGCCGTTGAAATCTCGTACATTTCTTCCAATTCGCGCAATTGATTCGCCGCTTTCGTCTCTTCTAACTCTTCCTTCAATCGATCAGTGCGTTGTTGTGCTTGAGTCAACAAATAATTCCGTTCCGCTTCCGAATCAGCGTTGTTCGCAGCTTCTTTCAGACCATCAATCGCCGCTGTTTCTTTCTCCGCGTGCTCCAAGGTCGTGACCGTCACCAAACTGTTCGTATTCTGATCCCGATCGTCTTCTAACGCAATTTTCAGGGCAGATGTGCTTGTCGTCTCTTCCGTTAAAGTTGCTGCCAGTAATTCGTTTTTACGTGCCAATTGAGATTCTTCCACGCGATGCAACGAAGTCGTTAGTACTTTCCGCTCCGATGGCGTCAAATCTTCTTTCTCCAAGGATGTACGAATGCGTTGTTCTTCGTTCTCCAATGATTGCAGTTCCGGATCTTCCGACGTGGAGGCGATTTGCGTTGTTTCGATTTCGCCGATGGATACTTTAATAGAACGACGTTTTTTGGTCACGCGTTCTTTTTCTTGAAGCAACCAATTCATCTTCCCTTGATTTTCCGCCGAAGGATCGTCTTTAATTTCTGCTTCTACGTCTTCTATTTTCGTGTCTAACAGCAATTCATATTCCGCCAAAATGCGATCTTGTTCTGCAAGTCCTTCTTTTGTGGATTCGTTCTCCAACAACGCATCATTCACTCTAGCGCCAGCTGTAATTCGAATCGATTCGATAAATGCTTCTTCAGCGCTAGGTGCGTCGATTGCCATTTCTTGAACTCGCTCTTGGCTCTCCTTTATCAGTGCCGTCAAAATTTGATTTTCTATAGCGACGGTAACGGAATACGAACGACGTAGCTTCTTGTCATTTTCCTTCATCGCAGCCTCCAAAACCGCTTGTAAATCTTCTTCTGCCTGCAATTCCTCTTCGCGCGACCCAGCGTTTTCAATCGCTTTCAAATAATCGGGAGCTACCCCCTCAAGCACAATGGCTTTTTCCTCGTCGGAGAGCAATGTAACAGCCTCTCTTTTATGCTTCTCCAGGGATTCGGATGTCGCTGCAATTGCCTCATTTATCGCGTCCAATTCTAATTGAACGGCGGAATCGTTGGGAGCATCCTTTACCGACTCCTCGACGATACTTTGTCGCTCTTTCAATTGTTCCAACAGTCCTGCTTCGATCCTTGCTTTTCGCAGTGCTCTTTCTCCAGGTCCCGCATCGGAATTGTCCACAGCATCTATCTGTTCAGTATAATTCGGAATGAGCGTTTCAATCACCGATTCTTTCGTCACTACTGATGCTTCCGGTTGATTTTCAAGTGCTGCAATTGCTTCTGTTTTCCTTTGAATCGCTTCTATCGTCTCATTTTTCAATGATTCCAAGCCTTTCTTGCGTGCCGTCAATGCTTCGTTTTCAGGATCTTCGTTCAAAGCCGTCTCTGTAGCTTCCAGTTCACGTGTTACGGCTTCAAGCAGTCGTTCGTTCAGCGCTTTAAATTTGCGTTCTGTCTCTATCGAACTCGTGGTTCCCTCTCCGATTTTTTGTACTTCTTCTTCGAAATCTGGAATCAATTCTTCTCTCAATTCCGCGGTTGTCAAGATAATAGGTGTCGTTACGTTCTCAAGACCTTGAATCTCTTCCCGAAGTGTTGCCTGGGACGACTGCACCTGATTCAATGCACTTTTAGTTGCTTCCAAACGATTGGAAATGGTCGCATCTTCTGGATATTTCTTAGCTTCTTTTTCGAGGCGGCGTACTTCTCTATCCAGCTCTTTTTCACTCGCAATTTCCACGGCTAAAGTTTGCTTTGCTTTATCAAGCGGCGTTTCGTTGCTTTGTTCTATGCGTTGTTTTTCAGAGTTATAAGTCGGAAGAAGTTCTTCTAGTACTTGCGCTTCCGTCACACTCGCAACCGACGCATTTTCGAGTGCTTGAATGGTTTGTTGATGCTCGGCGATTTCTTCCTCAAGAATGGCTTGTGCCTTCTCGACAGCCGCTTTTCGTTCGTTCAAGGTTGGATCTTCAGGATTTTTTCGCAATTCCTTTTCAAGCGATGTGATCTCTTTGTCCAATTTCGCTTTTAGGGATTTATTCTCTGTCAAAACCGCTTTTTCCTTGTCCAAAACAGCCTGATCGCTTTGAGCAATTGCCGCCTTTCGTGCTTCGTAATCCGCGTCTATTTCTGTCATTACCTCAGCAGCACTTAAAGGTTCTTTTGCAGGAGGCAACTCCTCTAAAGCACTACGAGAAGCATTCAACGCTACTGCATTTTCGCTTTGCAATTCCGTCAACAATTCTTTTCGGGCACGGGCTTCTTCGTTATCTGGTTGTTCTGCTAAAACAGCCTCAACTGCCGCAATTTCTGCTGTTATTTTTTGATCCAGGTTTTCTTGAAGCGCAACGCGTTGTTCCGCATTTTCACGTGGATTGCCATTGGTATTGTTGTCAAGTTCCTGTAATTTCTCTTCAAAGTTCGGCACTATTTCGGCGAGTACATCTTCTTTCGACAATGCGGCATCGGGCGTCTCCTGTTTTAATGCACGTTCTTTGGTTCGCAAGGCTTCTGTCTCTGGAAGCAACTCGTTTTTCAAAGCAATCAACTCGGACTTTTGCGCTTGCAAACGATCATTTTCCCCTTTTGGATCTGCATCTGTAATTTTTGCAAGTTGCGCATCGATATCGCGGACCGTCGTTACATTGTTCTCAATCAAGCGTGCGGTACGTTCCAACTCTGTCAACGCAGTATTGTTATTGATCTGATCGGCTGTTTGGTCGTGTTCCTGTTCCAAATCTTCCGACCAATTCTGAATAGGATCTCCTCCATTAATTTCAGGGTGTTCGGCTTCCAACTGCGCCAATTCTTCGGTATAATTGAACGTTTCCGTCGCTGCTATTTGATTTATTTCCTGCCCCGCCTCTAATGCTTCTTTCATGGAGACGCCAGACGTTTGTTCTGTAGACATTGCATTTTGAAAACTCGCCAATTGGTCCTCTACTGTATTCAAGCGCTGCTCCAATTCGCTCATTTGTGCAACAGTTCCTTTTAGGGCTTCCTCTGTGAATTGTTTTTCCTGCTGTGCCGCTGCAATCTCACTATCGATGCGCTCAAGATCCTTTTTCTTAGCAGCTTCGCGCTCTCTTTCCAAGAGCTGAATCTTCGACTCTAAATTTTGAATCGTTTGCGAAAATTCATTTTTTTGCTTGCTAAGTGAGCTCAACTTTGCACGAATATCCGTTGTTTCTTTGATCAAATCGTTTCGAATTCCCTGAGGCTGGTACGTTTTCGCTTCGTCAATTTGCTCCTTCTCTGTCAACAAGAACTGTAACGCTTCGATTTCACTCTCATTTTCCGCTAACTGATTGAATTTCTCCTGAATTTCGTTCAGTCGCTCGGTATCCGCCCCTCCATTAGCCAAGGCATCCACTTCTTTTAACAAAGCCTCCAGATCATTGATTTGGGTGATTAACGTTTCCTTTTCTTGTTGTTTCTGACTCGCCTCCGTGATCAGTTTGTGCTTGGCTAAAGGATCGGTCGTTTTGAGTGCTGAATTTCGCAATTCCTCCTCCATTTGATGTAGCTCCTTTACGCGGTCAGATTTTGCCACCAATTCTGAAGCAATATTGGATTGAATACGTGCTGTTAATTCCGTGTTTTCTTCGAGGGAGGATGCAATTTCTAGCAATTGATTGCTCACTTCATCGAGTGACATCGATTCAAACCCTAACTCGGCCAGGATTTCATTGGTTTCATTCGAAGCCTCTATTTTCCCTTCATGTGCGGTTATGATGCCGTAGCATACGGCCAAACCCAGACCCGTTCCCCGTCCGGTTGACTTGGTCGTAAAGAAAGGATCGAAGACCTTTTTCAGGTTTT
>JBNKGN010000142.1:0-8162 GCA_050289845.1 Crocinitomicaceae bacterium
TTTTTTTCAAATACCTCCATATCCCCTTGTTTTCGTCGTAATCGCAAAAGGGTTGTAGTGAAAACACGTGTACAAAAAAAACCGATCCACAACGTGAACCGGTTTCCCTAATATTTATAGAAATCTTACTTCGAAGCCAATTCCACGAACTCGTCGTAGCTTACTGCTTTTTCGTTCAATTTCACTGTTTCTTTGAAGAATGTCGTCAATTTACGCTCTGCCAACATATCGTAAACACGATTTGCTTCCTCGCGGTTTTGAAGTACTTGCATTGCTGACTGTGTCAATTCCGCATCTTCTGGAGCTGGCATTCCGTATTGAGCATAATTGCTTACCAACAATCCTTTTGTGAAATCGATAACTTCTTGATTGTCCAGTTTGATGTCGTTTGCTTTAAAGATATGTCCTTGAATCAACTGCCATTTCAATCCTTTGGCATAACCATCGTATTCTTGCTCAATTTGTTCCATTGAAATCTCTTTCTCATTTGAAAGTTGAATCCAACGTTTCAAGAAAGTATCTGGCAATGCTACTTCTGTTTTCTCCAAAAGTGAATCGTACACATTGCGAGTTAACATGCGATCAGAATCGTTTACAAACATTCCTTCCAAATCTGCTTTCACGCGCTCTTTCATTGCTTTTTCATCTGCAACAACACCTGGTCCGAACAATTTGTCAAACAACTCCGTGTTCAACTCCGCCAACTCCATTACTTTAATCTCGTTGATGGTCATTTGGAATTTGTCTGAAAGTCCTTCCAATTCTTCTTCTTTCACGCCCAACATAGCTGCAGTATCTGCTCCGCCACGAGAAACATCCGAAGGGTTTACAATGACTTTATCACCGACTTTCTTACCCGTAAGTTCTTTCTTTACTTTATCATTAGAAACGAACTCCATGGAAACAGTCGAAGTGTGAAGAATTCCCCCTTCTTTGATTGACTCATCATCATTTAACTCAACGAATTGCGCCAAAATCATGTCTTTCTCGCCTACTTTTTCTCCAGAAACCAATTTCCCGTAGCGACGGCGTAAATCGTCAATTTGTTTGGTAATCAAGGCATCGTCTACTTTTACTTTCACGTAGTCGAATTTGTTTTTACCAGACAATGCTACATTGATCTCAGGTGCTAAACCAATATTGTACGTAAATTCGAACGTTTCAGGTTTGTCAAAATTTCCTTTAAAGCCGTCACCTTCTGTTGGGATTGGATTTCCAAGGATTTCGATTTTGTTCTCTGAAATATATTTTTGAAGTGAATCATTCACCACTTTGTTCAATTCATCCGAAAGAACGGATTTACCGTATTGTTTCTGAATCAATCCGAAAGGCACGTGTCCTGGACGGAACCCTGGTACTTTTGCTGTTTTACGGTAGTTGTTCAAAGCAGTCTTTACTTTGTCTGCATAATCTTCTGGAGTTACTTCTACAGTGATTATCGCGTTCAATGCATCTACATCCTGACGAGTTACGTTCATTTTGTTGTGTTTACGTCGTTCTTAAACAAAAAATGGTATAAGACCACCTTATACCATTGTAATTTTCTTGTGCGGGTGGAGGGAGTCGAACCCCCACGCCTCGCGGCACTAGATCCTAAGTCTAGCGTGTCTACCAATTTCACCACACCCGCAGCATTTAGTCTTTACATTTCGAGATAACGTTTTACCTCTGTTAGCCTAAAGGCGAGTGCAAAGATATATAATTTTTAGAAAATCCGATCGCGGAGGTATATTTTTTTCAGGAATTATAATTTCACAAAACGAATTGTCCCAATCTGAGCCTTTTCCCGCACCAGAATGAAGTAGACTCCCGCCTGCTCCGATCTTAAATCGATCGTTGTAACTTCTTCCAGTGAACCTGTGCGAATCAAACGTCCTTGCGCGTCTAGTATCGTATAGGTATCCTCAGGTTTCGGGGAAGCACCTAGTTTCTGCAAGAAAATTTCATTGTTCGCAGGATTTGGATAGAGCGTCCAGTCGGTTTCATACGTTTGTACACACTCCGTTTCATACGCGTGAACGTCAGCATCCTTCACCAACATAAAGCGATCGTAGACAGTCGCTGCATCGGTTAAAAACTCTGCTGTTAATTCATTTCCCTGGACACGAATGCGCATTCCTCCAAAGACCTTGTTTGTATGCGAATACATGATCGGATGCGGCCAATCGGGACACACATTTCCAAGCCATCCAGATACGCCTACCACCGAATACACGGTCCCTTGATGTGTGGGCGCCAGACTATCTGTAAATTTGTAGTAAGGACATTGCGCGGGATAATTCCCCGAACTGGCACTTCGAATGTGTTCTGGTCCAAATGTCTGAGAAGGACCGTAATGATTAGAGATCAACACACTTCTTTCATAGGAATGACTGTGTCCGCACAACACCAAATCGACATTATAATACTCAAGGATCGGCACAAGGTTTTCACGCATTTGCACCAATTCAATTTCGGTATCGGAATTATGCGATCCTTTTGAATACGGTGGATGGTGCCAATACGCAATCACCCAGGGCAAGGTATTCGCTTCCAAATCGGCGCGGATCCAATCAGCCATGTACGAAGTGTCTGCGCGGTCTACGGCATACGAATCCAAGGAAAGAAAATGTATGTTTCCGTAATCATAGGAATAAAACTGTTCGGTGAGACTGGGTACCCCTCCGCTTTCGCCTTGCGTCGGTAGATTGAAAATGTCGAAATACGGTGCCGTTGTGGTCATGGGAATACTTGCCCCGTAATAATCGTGATTTCCTGGAGCAGGCCAAATCACAGTGTTTTCAATAATTTCTTCGTAAAATCCATCGAAAAATTTGTACTGATATTCTTCCTGCGTGCCATAACCATAGGCATTATCTCCTAATAAGATCAGGCCGTCGTGATGATTTCCGTAGACATTTTGCAACGCGAGACTTACTTCTCGTTGTTGTGGACTCCCCTGTCCTGCATCTCCCAAAACCAAGAAGGAATAATCGCCCACGGTTCCCGACTCTGGCAACGTTTCGAAGTACAATTGCGCGCCCTCCATGAGCACACTATCCATCGTTTCAATAGAATAATAATATTTCGTCGCAGGCAACAACCCCGTCAGTTCAATGGTGTGATCCCACGTGAATGTTGTATCGAATCGCGTGCCCACATAATTGTTTGGAGAAAAACCAAAAGAGACTTTACTTCCAGCCTGGTGACTGGTCATCCAACGAAGCACAATGGAATGCGTCGTTGCTTTTTGCAAGTAAGGTCCCCGAAAAATGGAATTCTGTGCTACCGCAGTTATTGGAAGTGCACAAAAAAACAGGTACAAAAGGAATCTCCATTGAATTTTCATCACTGCAAATTACGAAGAGGAACTGAAGAATAAAAACTTCTTGCTTGCGGTATGGATAAATTGTGAATAAAAGAAGTCAAAACTCCGTAAGCAGTATCCAAAATCGCCCTAAATTTGTTATTTCAAATTGAATTATGCAATCGATCGATCCTAAAGAACTGCCGATTCCTCAACTCCACAAATACCTTTTAGGTGCTGTGGGTCCACGTCCTATTGCCTTTGCTTCGACGGTGGATAAAGACGGAAATGACAATCTTGCTCCGTTCAGCTTTTTCAATGTGTTTAGCGCTAATCCTCCCGTATTGATATTTTCGCCCGCAAGAAGTGGTCGCACGAATGAAACGAAGGACACCTATAACAATGTAAAAGTGGTTCCAGAAGTTGTGATCAATGTGGTCAATTTTGATATTGTACATCAAATGAGCTTGGCTAGTTCGCCGTTTCCTCCTGGAGTCAGTGAATTTGTGAAAGCAGGATTTACGCCGCTGGATTCGGAGACAATTCGACCAAAACGCGTTGCTGAATCGCCTGTACAATTTGAATGCAAAGTGACGGAAGTCAAAGAATTGGGCGATCAGGGTGGTGCAGGAAATTTAATTTTCTGTGAAGTCACACGGATTCACATCAACGAAAATGTACTCGACGCGGACGGTATGATTGATCAACATAAAATTGATCTTGTTTCTCGTATGGGAGGCAATTGGTACTGTCGGGCTGACCATAATTCCATGTTTGAAATTACGAAACCAATTACAACGATTGGGATTGGCTACGACGCTTTGCCCGAGGACTTGAAATCCAGCGAAATCCTTTCAGGGAACGATCTGGGGCAATTGGCAGGAATCGAAGAAATACCCAATGAAACAGATGTAAATGAATTCAAGCTTCTGGAATTGAGCGATTTATTCGTATCTTTAGAAGACCATCCGGTGCAACTCGAACGCGCATTGCATACGAAGGCAAAAGCATTTTTGTCGGAAAATAAACTGGAAGATGCCTGGAAAACTTTACTGGCATTTAATAATGGATGAGAGGAGAGACGGGAGATCGTCTGTTCGACGAATACTGGTTGGACCTTTGCACTTCGACAGGCTTTGGGTTCGGGCTCAGAAGAAAGAATTTTGAATGAAGATTATAAAATAAGGAGTAACACAACAATTAACAACATCAATTATGTTCAAACTAAACGGAACGATTAAAGTCATCAAAGATACGGTGCAAGTAACAGATAAATTTGCCAAAAGAGAATTTGTAATTAACGAAGCATCAAGTATGTATCCGCAGGATATTTTATTCCAGGCAGTACAGGACAAATGTTCTATGTTGGACGGACTAACCGAAGGAGAGCAAGTTGAGGTATCGTTCAACTTACGCGGACGTGAATGGACAAGCCCACAAGGAGAGGTTAAGTACTTTAACACTTTGGATGCTTGGCGAATTGAGAAAGTTGGACAAGGAATGCCACAAGGCGGACCATCTGACATGAATCTTGATCCAGTAGCTTCTCCAATGCCTTCAGGTGGAACAGCTGCAGCAGAAGACGATGATTTACCGTTCTAAAGAGCGTCTATCGCATACAATTGAAAACTCCTTCTCTTTAATCGATTAGGAGTTTTTTTCATTTCCCCTTGCACAACTCAACGCCATTTTTTCCGTTAGATCTATAAATTCTCACTACTATGAAATATTTGCTTATTGCGATTCTTGCTATCTCCTTCACCTCTTGCGTTAAAGACAAACTCGATAAAGACACGCTCATTCTTGAGGGTACATGGAAGTGGGATCATTCTGTAGAATATACTTACGACGCAGTGAATGACACAGTATTAAAAGCTATCATACCAGCATCAAATTATGGCGATACCTATGGTATTCGCTTTGAGAAAAAAGGACGTATCTATACACTGAAAAATGATGCTGACGAAGAAAAATATCGATTGGTACTTCCCTACTTCAAATCGGGATTGTGTGATTTAAACAACAGTTACGAATACGAAATTCATTTGGACAATAAAGAGGATAATATACTCTCTGGATGTGTGAATGAAGACACCTTGATCACCAACGACCTGCACCTGCCACTCTCAAAAGGCTCAGGTGATTATCCGTATTATCGACATTATTTTGTGAAGTAACTGACGAATGTGCTTTGTGAGGTGGTAAGGAAATTATCACCTTAACTTCATATCGAAGAAGTTTCCTACTTTTAGGATCAAATCAAGGCATGAAAACACAATTCCTACTACTCGCAATCGTTGCACATTTTATTGTTTCCAGCGCACACTCACAACAAACGATCACCACTTCTGTAATGCATAATGGCATTCAGCGCTCGTATATTTTATACATTCCTGCAAGTTATACTGGCGTAGAAAATGTTCCCTTATTGTTCAATTTCCATGGGTACACGAGTAATGCTACTGAGCAAATGTTTTACGGTGATTTTCGTCCTATTGCAGATACTGCTGGTTTTATCATTATCCATCCAGAAGGAACCGTCGATAATAATGGCAACACTCATTTCAACGTTGGTTGGGGAGCTAGCACCGTAAACGATGTAAGTTTCACTTCGTTTCTAATTGATACTATTGCCGCACAATATGCCATCGATTTGGATCGCGTGTACTCAACAGGAATGTCCAACGGCGGATTCATGAGCTTCCGTCTTGCCTGTGAACTCTCGGATCGTATTGCCGCTATCGGATCTGTGACGGGTTCTATTGTTCCGTTTACACTGGATGCCTGTAATCCTTCGCATTCGGTTCCTGTACTTCAGATTCATGGAGACTCTGATGGAACGGTTCCCTACAACGGTGGATTGGGTTGGTCCGAGCCTATAACGTCTTTGGTGAATTGGTGGGTAATTGACAATAACTGCCCCCCAACGCCCGTTTTTACCGCGATGCCAAATATCAGTACAACTGACGGCACAACTGCAGAACGCTACGCATATGAAAATCCGAATACGTGTATCGAAGTGATTCACTACAAAATCCTCGGGGGCGATCATACATGGCCAGGTGCCGCATTTAATTTCCCAGGAACCAACTATGACATCAACGCTTCCAAAGAGGTGTGGGATTTCCTTTCCAAATACGACATTAACGGACGTATTGATTGCGGAACGACGGGCCTTGAGACGCTTCAAAACACACCGAAAAAAGTGGTGAAAATTGTGGATTTGATGGGACGCGAAACAGAATTCAAACCGAACACCGCTTTGATCTATTTATACGACGATGGCTCCACAGAACGCGTTTTCAAATCGAACGATTGATCCGATTTACTTCTTCGTCTTCACGGTTCTCCCCTTCCATTTCGGTTGGTAAAATGGGATTAAAACAGCAATTATTAGTGAGAAAAGAGGAAACCAAAGTTCTGCCAGCGGTAAAATCAGGAAGGTCGTTGTTCTTCTTAATCGAATAAAATAGGGTGCAAAAACCACAACATCAATGCTCAACTTCCCTAGAACCATGATCATTGCCAAATCGATCTGACCCATTGCAAATAATAGGATCGTAAAACTTACGATTAACAAGGTGAAAAAAAATTGTTGCATGGCGACTAGCGTATTCAACGAATCTCCCAGTGCCTTAGTCTTACTCACCCATCGCAGTCGCTGTTCCAGATATTCGCGAAAAGATTGAGGCGTCTCCGTACGAATTGCAAGATCGCAAGAAGTATGCAAGCGAACATCCGCTTTGTGGCGAATAAAATCTCCCAGGAGAAAGGTGTCGTCACCACTTGACACATGCGCGTGTGCGGTAATGGAATCGTACTTTTGAAAAGCTTCCGTGTTGTATAACAAATTTGCTCCACTTGCAAAAATAGGGCGCATCCAACCGCTAATTCCTGCATTGAACGCATTGCCAAGAACCACGTCAAATTCGTATAAATACTGCACTGCACTGGATGGTTCCAAAATCGCTGGCAACACATACAAATCCGCGTGTCCCAGTTGCTGAAGCTTCTCAAAATATTCTGGAGCCACGGTTATATCAGCGTCCCAAGTCAATGTGTAACGGGAATTTACACGCTTGGCACCTTCCCGAATGGCGTATTTCTTTCCTTCAAGAACATCATTCATGGAAACAATTTCAAATGGCACTCCTATCAAGGTGTCCTCAATAATTGTAACCGTCGCATCACTGGAATGATCGTCCACGAAGATGAATCGTTTTGGGTACTGCGACAAATTCAGAATACTTTGCAACAAAGGACGGATACGATTTTCTTCATTTCGAAACGGAATGATTACTGTAATTTCCGAAGGTAAAATCTCCCCTTTTTGTTCATAACGACGTTCTTTTCGGCGCTGTAAAAGGAAGCCCACGAATACTTGGATCGCAAAAAACAAGCAATAGAAGATCAATACCAGGTAAACACTTTCTTTGATCATACTTCCCGACGTTTACGGCAAATCACCAGACCTACCAGGGCAGGACTCAAAGTGTTGATCAACCAGATTAATGTTGAAGCAACAAGGATACTCACTTCGTTGATTCCAAGACTAGAAAGCACCAATAATGCGATAGATTCGCGCACGCCAATTTTCCCAAGAAACAAAGAAGGCACTAGCATTGTTAGCAAGTATACTTGCCAAATCGCTGTAATCAAATAGAAGTTCCATTCGACACCAAAAGCATGCAACATCAAGGAAAATTGCAGTGTAAAGATGAAAAAGCGAGCAAAACTTAAAAACAAAATTTCTGATCACAACAACTTGCTTTGCAGCTTTGAAAGCAGCAATATACGCAGCTTCAATTGTCGAATCTGCTACAGTTTCTTTCTTAAAAAAATTCTAGCTCAACGCCCCTCCACTGAGGCAGAACAC
>JBNKGN010000143.1:0-8154 GCA_050289845.1 Crocinitomicaceae bacterium
CGATAGTTATTGCTAAGACTTACAAAGCGGTTAAAAAGAATACTCCATTTGGAAGCCGCGTATTCCCGAACATCTGCCAGGTCGTCTGTATCTAGGATAACGAACTCGAACTTCTCGATGAATTCTGCAGGCTTCGACGGTTCCTGTTCTATTTCAACATTTGGATTTTGTCCTTCCACTGCGCTCTGAAATTCCTTTTGAACACGATATTCCGACACATATCCCCATGTAAACAGCATAGTGAACAACATTACAAAAATCCCGCCTGCAATCTCACCTTGATCGAACAGGACACTGGCGGCAATAAAAAAAAGAGCTGCAAAAAGAACTGCGGCTATTTTTCGGTTACTCTTGATGTGTTTACTCATACTGATCATCTCTTAAAAAGCAGTGGCAAAAGATAGCATATATATTTGATAATCGCGACTGATCATCAATCATTTAACTTCCGCTCCGGTCCTACTTCACCTAAATCTAAAATCCCTAAAAATGCAAAGAACTTTGTCAAAATATTTTTTTTCCATGGCAATTAAACCTTTTTCCTTTTACTTTGTCCAATAAGTGACAAACGATTCTGAGAAGCAATCATAAGTCATTTAAGTTTCCAAAACGGAGGGGAGTGCGTTGAACCACTCCCCTTTTGTATGTCGCAAAAAATTGGCTAGCTTCGTGACACGAGAAAGCACTAAATCCATCCTTATATGAAGACAAAAGAAGAAATTGTAGCAAATTGGCTACCACGATATACTGGCGAAAAACTCGAAAATTTTGGTCAATACATCCTCCTTTGCAATTTTCACAACTATGTGTATCGCTTTGCTGAAATGCACAATGTGGAAGTAATCGGCAAAGACAAACCTATGCAATGTGCTACTGCCGAAGGAATTACCATTATCAATTTCGGAATGGGAAGCGCTTCCGCTGCAACTTGTATGGACTTACTTTCTGCCATTGCTCCGAAAGCTGTTTTGTTTCTCGGAAAATGCGGTGGACTGAAAAAGAAAAACGAAGTGGGTGATTTAATCCTCCCGATTGCTGCCATTCGAGGTGAAGGAACGAGTAATGATTATTTCCCAAAAGAAGTTCCTGCGCTCCCCTCATTCGCCTTACAGAAAGCAATTTCCACGACGATTCGAGATCACAATCGGGATTATTGGACAGGGACCTGCTATACAACCAACAGACGTGTGTGGGAACACGATGGTGAATTTAAAGAATACTTGATGAAAATCCGTGCAATGGCAATTGACATGGAAACGGCGACAATATTTTCCGTTGGTTTCTACAATGAGATTCCCACAGGCGCGCTACTTTTGGTTTCGGATCAACCGATGATTTCGGATGGCGTAAAAACCAGTGAAAGCGACGCAAAGGTGACAGCAGAATACGTAACCACACACTTGAATATCGGCATCGAATCGCTTAAGCAGTTGATCAACAATGGAAACACCGTGAAACATCTTCGTTTCAGCTAATCTCATTCAAACAAAAGAAAATTGATCAAAAAATCGCGCTTGTGGTGGATGGGAGGACTAACGTTGATCCTTTTTCCTATTCCTACTTTTTTAACGCTTTACTATTTCGAAGGAATTTCTCCTCTGGAAATTTTACAAATAGATCCGTTCTATTTTGATCCTCTTGCGCTGGGTATCGCTGTGGGCATGCTGTATGCCGTTTTTGCTCTTGTGTTGATGCAATCTTCGGTTTTTGATCCATTGCCCAATCGCGTTGAGCATCTCGTGAAAGCAATGAATTTGAGTATTTGGGATTGTTTTTTTCTTTCTATTTGCGCTGGAGTTGGGGAAGAACTTTTGTTTCGATCCGGTGTTCAATTCTACCTGGGTCCCGTGATCACCTCCGTTATTTTCGTAGCGATTCACGGCTATTTAAACCCTTTTAATTGGCGCATTTCTCTCTACGGAATCATTGTGCTTCCGTTCATTCTCATCTTAAGTTATGCGTTGGAAGAGTTTGGATTGTGGTTTTGCATTGGCGCTCATTTCTCCTACGACCTCGTCCTTTTTCTGGCAATGCGTGAGGCAGTTATCGAAGAATGATTTTCAATTGTGTCGTTTGCTTTACAAGTAAGCAAGGAGGAACAACGACCGCTTTATCCACTTCCAACAATTCAAGTTTTCGGAGATTGCACATCGATTCCGGGACGTATAACAAAGGACCTGCACCTGCCAAATAAAGTTCTCTCAGATATTTCAAATCTCCCATGTTTTCAGGCAAGGCGATAATATTATTTCGATTTAGATGCAGGAATTTCAGCTTGTGACAGGTTGTAAGCGAATCTGGAAGATCCACCAGAAAATTAAAATTCAACTCCAGTAATTCCAACTCCTTTAATCGACCTATACTATCGGGTAAATGCGTGAGTTTGTTTTGATTTAAGGTCAACTGCTGTAATCCACTTAAATGGGTAATTTCTTCAGGTAACGAGTCAATTTCGTTGTATTGAGCAGAGAGAATTCGCAATTTTTTGAGTTGGCCTATTTCGGCAGGAAGTGTCTTAATATTGTTCCGACCTAAAAATAATTTTTCAAGATTTTTTAACTGTCCAATCTCCGCAGGAATACTATCAATCTGATTGCCGTACAAACGCAACACCGTGATAGTTGTATCTTCAAAAATACTCATCGGTACCTCCTTAAGCCCTTTTTTAGAGAGGTTTACCACCGTCCCTTTCTTTTGATAGGGAAGATCTTTTAATTGTGCACAAGAGACAATTAATAGCAGGAACCCAAGAATTGTACATATTTTTATCACCCACCTAAGATAGTCAAATGACATCATTTTCATACCTTCAAGCAACTTTTGGTGATTTTTTTCATCTATGTATTAAACGAATCCTTTTTGGAGTTGTCAAAACAGGGTAACGTGTAAAAAAGAAACTATGAAATTTGCAAAATTTATATTGATTGGGTGCTTGTTGAGTGTGGGAACATTTGGGTTTGCACAGGAAGGGACAAGTGATTTAAAGGAAGAAGCTAAAACGCATCAAAATCGCGATGCCATGTTAGCGCAACTCAACCTTACGGAAGATCAAAAAGCGCAAATTGAAGTGCTTAAAGAAAATACCAAGGCCAAAGCGGAGGTAATCAAAAACGATACTTCTTTGGACGACGAAGCAAGACGAGCACAATTAAAAGAATTAAAAGAGGCACAATGGAAACATGTCAGTGCACTTTTAACAGACGAGCAACGCACTCAATTCGAAGCTTTGCGCGCAGAACAAAAGCAATCCAATTCAAAAACGCCAGGAGAAATTGCCAATACGCAGACAGAGCGTATGAAAGATTTTTTGGATTTAACAGACGATCAAGTGGAAAAAGTGCGTGCACTCAATCTTAAGGTAGCTTTGAAAATCGACGCTATTAAAAATGACGAAAGCATGGACGCTGCTCGTAAAAAGGAGTTCATTGAAGGAAACAGACAAGATCACAAAACAATGATGAAATCCATTTTAACGGAAGAGCAATTCACGAAATACGAAGAACATCTTGCCGCAAAAAAATCCTTCCGAAAAGGAGGTCATTCTGAAAAAGAAACTCCAGCAGCGGAATAAGTAAAGCACTTAAAAAACAAATCCCCGACACTTCAAATAAGGTCGGGGATTTTTTATGCATTCAATTTTTTTGCAAATACTTTTTTGAACTTTTCCACCTTCGGTCGAACTACCGACTGGCAATAGGGATTTTGAGGATTCAACTCGAAATAATTGTGATGATAATCTTCGGCAGGATAAAATGCTTCCAAAGGAACAATCTCGGTCACTATCGGATTTTCCCACACTTTTTCAGCTGTAAGTCGATCTTTGTAGGCTTGTGCTGTGTTCTTTTGGGCTTCGTCGTGATAAAAAATTACCGAACGGTACTGTCTTCCAATATCATTTCCCTGACGATTCATTTGAGTGGGATCATGCACGAACCAAAACATTTCAAGAATCTCATCAAACGAAATCTTCTCGGCATCAAAAACAATACGCGCTACTTCAGCATGATCCGTTTTCCCGGAACATACCATTTTATAATCGGCTGTGGCTTTTGTTCCACCCGAATACCCAGGTAAGACGGCAGACACACCGTCCAAATCTTTAAAACAAGCTTCGATGCACCAAAAACATCCAGCTCCCAACGTTGCTTCCATTTGTTTCATAATTGGGTCAAATATGCTTATTTTTTCTTGAATGTAAGTGATGCCGAATTTATGCAATAGCGCAAACCTGTAGGTTTCGGACCGTCATTAAAAACATGTCCTAAATGCGCATCACATCGTTGGCAAATAACTTCATCACGACTCATGCCATGCGAATTGTCCGTTCGTTTTCCCACCATGTTGGTTGCGACGTCGTAAAAACTTGGCCAGCCTGTACCTGATTCGAATTTGGTTGTACTGGAAAATAAGAGCGTGTCGCAGCAAACACAATGATACGTTCCTTCTTCGTGATTGTCCCAATACACGCCTGTGAATGCACGTTCTGTACCAGATTGTCTTGTTACTTCGTATTGCAGAGGTGTCAATTGTGCCCGCCATTCTTTGTCTGTTTTTACGACTTTCAATGAATCTTCGATGGCACTCGTGCGTGTACTTGTAGACGTACCTGAATTATTGAAATTTGTGCTACAAGCCAGGGAAACCATTCCAAAGGTCATCATTACTAAAAGAATTTTCATAATATGTTTCATGTTTGATTTATTAG
The DNA here is from genome assembly GCA_050289845.1 of Crocinitomicaceae bacterium. Lineage (GTDB taxonomy): Bacteria > Bacteroidota > Bacteroidia > Flavobacteriales_D > Crocinitomicaceae > UBA4466. Next base: position 4,706 of record JBNKGN010000143.1, read on the forward strand.
ACGGAAAAGGGATTAATTTTGCACAGTGAAATTCCCAAAATATCCTAAAAATTTCTGGATCATGTGCTGGGCCTTGCTTGCCTTCATGATCAGTTTCAATTTGTTTCTCCCCGAATTGAACGACTTCCTTACTGAGATGGGAGGATCTACCTTGAAAGGGTTTATTTTCTTCATGTTCTCTATTACTGCAGCACTGGCTCGCCCCTTCTCTGGGAAACTCGCGGATACTATCGGTCGAAAAAAAGTCATGTATTTGGGAATTATCATCGGTACTATCGCCATTCTGTTATACCCGGTATTTGAAATTGTTGCCGTTTTTCTCTCTTTGCGATTATTGCACGGATTCAGTGCGGGATTTTTACCTACGGGTGCTACAGCATTGATCACTGACATCCTTCCAGTAAAAGGACGCGGCGTTGCCATGGGGATTTGGGGAACCTTTATTTCCGTTGGTTTCGGATTCGGTAATTTCTTCGCTGGAATGATTAAAGATGCCATTGGTCTGGACGGTCTCTTTATACTCGCAGCGGGGTTTTGTGTTTTGTCTGGCATTCTTATCTACTTCGTTCGTGAAACACATACGAATCCCCAGCCATTTCGGTTCTCCATGTTGCAAATATCCTTCAGCGATATTTTCGAAGTTACCGTTCGACCTGCTGCATTTGTTATGTTCTGTTCGGCCGTTTCCACAGGAATCATGTTTGTCACTTCACCCGACATGAGCGGATACATGGGCTTGGAAAACAAAGGTTGGTTCTTCGCTTTTTACATGTCTTCAACCATTCTCGTTCGAATTTTCGCGAGTAGTTTGTCCGATGTCATCGGGCGCCGAAAAACACTAATTATTGGACTTTCCATGATGGGAATTGCTATGGCCACAATCGGGTTCTCCAAAGAATGGATTCAATATTCTGTCGGTGCTACGCTTTTCGGTATTGCTACGGGCGTATCTACACCAACCGTGTTTGCCTGGCTCGCAGACCTTTCGCCTTCCCATCGGCGTGGTGTTGCTTCGGGAACGGTCTTCATTGCTCTTGAATTTGCAATTATGTTTGGAGCTGTTGTTACACTTGGTATGTACAACAACACAGTGGGAACCATTCCTTATTGCTATTTGGTCGGGACGCTCTTCTCAATCATTGGCGTACTGTACCTGTTGTGGCACATGAAATACAAGACTTCACTCACTTAATTCATCTTCAACATTCAGGTAATTCCGCAGTCGTTTCACGAGAAAATAGATGGGCAAAGTGTCTAGCAGCGCGAAAACAAATTTGAAGAGATAGCTACTCAAAACAAAGGAGATCAGGGCAAGAGTAACATCTGCACCCGGTGGGATAGGCAATGCGTGGGCATAAAAATGGGTAATCAAAATGACAGCAACGGAATCGATGATTTGACTGGTCATCGTGGATACATTGTTTCGCAGCCACAGCATTCTTCCTGCTGTTTTCTTCTTCAAAAAATGAAACACTTGTACATCGACAAATTGGGCGGTTAAATAGGCGATCATTGAGGCAAACGTCGCTCCGAAAGTCAATTTTCGAATTTCATAAAATGCATAACCGTGAGGGGCTACCGGAGTTCCATTTTCTATTCCTAAGGGCAAGGTTCCATCGGTTTTTAAATCCACAGGAGCATCCAACCATCCACCAAACCATAACACCAATAATACCCAGGCATTAAGGATCAAACCTACCCAAACAACCATGTTTGCGCGACGGCGTCCATAAATTTCAGAAATCAAATCGGTACAAAGGAAGGTAATGGGATATGGTAAAACACCTATTGCCACTGAAAACCGAATATCACTTTCATCAGGAATTCCCACCCAGGAAGAAAGATCGATAAACCGCGAAACGCCGAGAATGTTCAACATGGCAAGCGACCCCAAAAACAATCCGGCAATTAAGAGAAAAACGGATTCTCTTCTGAAATTATAATCGATGGTATTGGTGTCACTTCCGAACATGAGGTTGAAATTAATGAAAATAGACGCAGCACCTTCATTCTTCAAAATATTGGTTATCTTCGGCTAAACCAATTGCGAATGCCTAAAATCGTCCACGAAAATCTTACAAAACTATATTATACCATTGGAGAAGTGGCTGATATGCTGGAAGTAAATGCTTCGTTGATTCGATTTTGGGAGAAAGAATTCCCTTCGATTCAGCCCAAAAAGAATAAAAAAGGCAACCGACTTTTCACGCCGAAAGAAATCGCCAACATCGAAAAAATTTACATCCTTGTCAAGGAAAAAGGATATACGTTGGACGGTGCCAAAAAAGCACTCCGCTCCAAAACATCCATCGAAGAAAACCTTGCTGCACCCGATACTCATCAACACGTCATTGACCGTCTGGAGCAATTAAAAGCGCGTCTGCTGCGATTAAAGCACTAGTTCATATTGATCTGCAAGTTCTTGTAATGTAGGAAGACTTCTACAAATTGAGACTCAGGAACGTCCACATCGTACACACAGGCTCCAATCTTGGTTAAAAGTGACGTTTTGATTTTGCGCCCATCATTTTTCTTGTCGTTGTAGAGCATTTCCACCATTTCTGTAATCTCATCATTGGAATACGAAGGCATTTCGTAGAATTCCAGGAGCACCTCTTGAATCCACGCAAAGGTTTCTTCCGAAATCAATCCTCTGCGCATGGAAATATAGGATTCCATCAACATTCCAATAGCGACACTGTGACCGTGCGTCAGAGGTGCCTTCGACATAAAATGTCCCTCAATGACATGTCCGATCGTGTGCCCGAAATTCAATATTTTCCGAAGTCCTTTTTCCGTTGGGTCTTTGGTTACAACGGCATTTTTTACAAGAATACAAGCTTCGAGAAGTTCGAGAGAAGGCAGAGTATCTCCTTTCATCGATGCAATCACCGATTCAAACAAATTGGCATCTTGAATCAATCCATGCTTGAGCATTTCGGCATATCCGCTCAACAATTCATCCGCAGGCAAAGTACTTAAGAAAATCGGATCGATATACACAGCCACTGGATCGGAAAAAACACCAATTTGATTTTTGTAATGTCCAAGGTTGATCCCCGTTTTTCCTCCGATAGAGGCATCTACCATCGCCAAAAGTGAAGTCGGAATATTGATAAAATCGCATCCTCGCTTGTAACACGAAGCCATAAACCCTCCGAGATCTGTGATCATTCCTCCGCCTAAATTAATGATCAAATCATGCCGCGTTACACCGTATTCCGTAAGTGCCTCCCAAATGTTTTGGAGAATGTTCAATTGTTTGTACTCTTCTCCCGCGGGAAGCATGATTATTTCCGCTTCACTTAACGCTTCAAAATTGGTGATCAAATACTCGAGGCAGTTCGTGTGCGTATTTTCATCGACGAGTACAATTTTCTTAGTTTCACCGTACTCTTTTGACAGACGTTCTTCGAAGGATGATTCCAGTATACTCCCAATTTCCAGGC